>JARRPA010000312.1:0-2766 GCA_037383305.1 Gemmatimonadota bacterium
GGACGTCGGACCGGCACAACCAACATTATTATATGGAGTTATGCCGGTTGCACCGGCCGATCCGCACGGAACGGACCGGCTCCGCCCGAAACTCGCTACCCGCAATTAGTCGCGCGATCTACTCGACTCTGACGAACCGGTTGGGATGATAGAAGGTGACGGTGAGGGCCTCGACGTCTCCCTCTCCGGAGGTCTCGAACTCGAGGAAGGTCTTCGGCGCCATATCGAAGATCGGGTGCCGCCAGTGAACCCGGAAGCGGTTGCCCTCCCAGTGCTCGAGGTCTCCCAGGTGCCTCGGATTGTAATCGAACACCAGGTGATCGCCCGCGAGCCGGACTTCCGCCGGGCCGGAGAGCTCGTTCGCGTAGGTGCCGGCGAAGCTCGCGAGTGGCACCGTGGGAGGCAGGTCGGGAGATCGGCTCGCCTGCAGCTCGACTTCAGCCCGCTCCGAGCGCTCCTGCCCGGCGTCCACGAAACCGCGGTAGACGGAATTCCAGTTCCGAGTCGGCTCCCCGAGCAGCGCGTCCAGGATCGTATAGGTGATCGCGCGCGTCGGTGCGTCGGGCGCGTAGTTCGTGAGCACCACGACACCGATGCCTTCTTCCGGCAGAAGCGTCTGCAGCGAGATCATGCCCGTCAGTCCCCCGCTGTGAGTCACGACCTTCCGGCCCTTGTACTCCGAGATGAACCATCCGTATCCGTAGCCGTTGAACCGCTGACCCAGGTTCGCCTCGGCCCACGGCGACACCCCGAGCGGATAGTGGACGGAGTGCATCTCGCGGACGGCCCGCTCCGGCAGGATCCGCGTTCCCTCCAGTTCTCCTCCATTGAGATTCGCCCGCATCCAGCGCGCCATGTCGAGCACGTTCGAATTCAGCGCGGCAGCCGGGGCCACGCCGCGGACGTCGTCGTATTCGACGACTCTCAGATCGCCCCCGACGTGCTCGTGGGCGGACGCGACATCCTCGAGCCCTTCCAGGGACGCGAGCGTCGTCGTCGTGCTCGTCATGCCGAGGGGGAGGAGGATCCGTTCCGTCACCAGACGGTCCCAGTCCATCCCGGCGACGGCAGCCGCTACCTGCCCGGCCACGAGGTACATCAGGTTCTGATACTGAAAGGAAGCACGGAAGGGACCGGTCGGCTCGAGCCAGCGAACCCTACGGACCATCTCGTCTCTTGGCAGGTTCTGTCCGATCCACAGGTGGTCGCCGCCGAAGGTGGGAAGGCCGCTTCGATGCGTCAGAAGATCGCTGATGCGGATTTCTTCGGATACCCACGGATCGTGCATCCGGAAGTCCGGCAGATATTGCGTCACGTGGTCATCGAGCTCGAGGGCCCCTTCCGCCTGCAGCTGCGCGAGCAGCGCGGCGGTAAAAGCCTTTGTATTGGACGCCACGGCGAAGCGAGTCTCGGGACCGACCGGGGCCGGATCCCCGAGCCGGCGAACGCCGTAGCCTCTGGCGAACACGACCGAATCGTCCTGAACCACGGCGATCGCGACCCCCGGCGTAGTCCAATCCTCGAGCATCGTCTCGATCGTGGCATCGATTCGACTCCAGTCCACCTCCTGCGCAGAGACGGGAGGGGCGCCGGCGAGAAGAACGCCTGCGGCGAAAATCGAGGCCAGGCGAAACCCTGCGCGCACTCGGTCACGGAAACGATACGTCATGGGGCTCTCCGGTTGAGGGCGATCGAAGACCATAAGATAGAGCCGGGTCGGCCTCGGCGGCACCTCGACATCGCGGCTCGCCCGGGCAAAGCTCGCAGCCTAAATTCCCGCCGCATCGAGCCCAGGCCGTCGAACCGTGAACCCTTGTACCCGAGGCCGTTGGAAGAATGATGCTCAAGAGAATCCCGGCTCGCCTCCTGGCCGCCTGCGTCGCCGTGACGGCCGCATGCGGCGGCGGCGAAGGACACGAAATCTACATGCAGGCCGGCTGCGACGAGTGCCACGGCGCCGATCTGAAGGGCTCCCCTACGTCCGGACCTACACTCCAGGGCGTGAAGAAAAACTGGAGCGAAGATCGACTTCTGGCGTACTTCCGCGATCCCGACAGTATCGCCGCGACGGACCCGAGGCTGAGTGAAATGCGGGAACTCTATGGCGACGGAATGCCTCCGCTGAAGCTCGCCGACCCGATCGCTCGCGAGAAGCTGGCCAGGTACGTCCTGCGCTGAGGAGCCGTCCCGAGAGCCCCCCTGAGCCGGAGTCAGTTCGGTGTCAGGGCTCCCGTTCCCACCAGATATCGGGTTCGAGGGGCGGATCGCGCGGGGTAGCGGCGTGCCCCAGCCTGTCGAGTTCGCCCACGATCGCTTCGATCGCCGTCGGCACGGCCTCACGCACGGCATCCGTCAGTCCGACTCCGTACTCGACGGTCCCCGGAACGACGCCGACCACGTATACCTCGGGCGGTGTCTCGCCCTGGAGTTCGAGGACGAGCAAGGTCTCTTTGAGCCCGGGATCGTGAGGCGTGATCCGCTGCGCGGGGGGATGTTTGAGGATCTCCTCCCGGCGATAGGTCTTCACCGTTCCCGCATCGCCGTCCGCCCGCACCGTATCCACGATGATGAGCGCGCCTGAGTCCTCGAGGATCGTGCTCAACTCGAGCCCCGGCGTGCCGGCGTCGAGAACCTCGACATCGGGCGGGAAGGTGTATCGCGACTCGAGCACCTTGATGACGTACGAACCGAGCCCATCATCGCCCATCAGGATGTTCCCGAGCCCGAAAACGGTCACCGCCGGCACGGTGGGCCCTCCCCTCCGTG
>JARRPA010000313.1:0-2712 GCA_037383305.1 Gemmatimonadota bacterium
CGGCTACGACGGAGTCCAGCCGTTGACTGACATAGGGCCCTACGGTTTCGATCTAACGTACTACGACGATCCACTGAGAGTTCGATTCCGCTTCCTTTCGGATGGTGGGTGGTCGGACGAGGACGGGCAGTACTTCTCGAACGGAGGCGCCTTTCACGTCGATAACATAAAGGTCTACGACTTCACGACCGGCGACGTGCACTTCAACGACGACGTCGAGTCCCTGTCTGCGAGCCCGTGCAATCGAATCGACTGCGGTGACGCCGCAGTCGGCGGTGACGATCAGCGAAGCGCCGATGCGAGCGGCGACAGAGCCTCCTCCCCCGGTCTCCGGACGATGTCCACGACCGCCGAGGCGGAAAGACGACCGCGCGTGGCCGTGGCCAGCCAGGTACCCGGACTCGGAGCCACGAACGCACCATCCGGCTCGATCCGCGCGGGGAAACCGGCACCGATCGGCGTCGCGGACCAGTGGACCCGCGGATCCTGGAGCTCCCGGCCATCGACCGTTCGAACTTCGGCCGTCAGATGCAGGACCTCTCCCGCCGCGGCCGTCGCCCGGGCCGGCGACACGGTCAGGATTCGAGCGGGATCGGACACCACTGTCACCTCGAGGCTGGCCGTGTCGGCGCCCGAGCCGAGCGCCGGAACGGCCATGATTCTCGCGACACCGGGCAGGTATCCGATCGCGACGCCGGAGTCGGTGACCCTGACGACCTCGACATCATCCGACATCCAGCGCAGCGGGTCCGGCCACGGAGGTCCTTCCTCTCCCGCGGTGGCTTCGATCCGCACGGGATACCCCGACGGCAGGGCGGACCCCGGAATCCGCAGGCGTAGCCGTGCGTCGGCCTGCATCCCCCGCGGCCCGTCGTCCGCCGAAGGGCGCATCATCGCTTCCGGGTCCCGCCACGGCGGATCGGGGCCGAGCACTCTCGGCGCATCGGTCCCTTCTGCCGTCGGGGCGACGTCGGAGGGTGTCGCCGCCATCTCCCCCGACGCGCGTCGCTCCGTCACGCTGCCGGGCCCTCGGGCGCCCCCGGCGCCTGTCGTGCCCCCGGCGCAGCCACCGAACATCGACAGGAACGCGACCGCGGCGAGTCCGATCGAAGCCCGACCCCTACACTGGCGGATCAAGCGTCCGCCTCCGCTGCGCCCGTCATCTCCGTTGCCTCCGTCACCTCGTCATCTCCCGCGAAATTCCGCGCGAGTAGAGGATTCAAGGCGAGAAACGCAGCCAGCGCGATCGCCCACTGCACGAGTACGGTCCCTACGTTGAAGCTGGAGAAGGGGGTGAAGGTCGCCCATGCCCCCCGGTCGCTCACCGCCTGGCTCATCCACCAGCCGAGGAGCACGACCGCCTCGATCAGAACGAGCACGATCGCGGCGTTCCACCAGCGCCCGATCGTCAGGTCGCGATCGGCACGGTTCACCAGGGTGCGTCGGAAGCGGTCCACACCGTAGCGCAGGACGCCGAAGGCGAAGAACAGGCCGGAGAGCATCAGGCCCACGCCCCACACCCAGTCCTGGTTCTGGAAGAACTCCATCGACAGGGCCGAGGGCATGCCGAGCAGAAAGCCGGTGAGCCCCACCGTCCGGATCGCCCGGACACGGGTCATCCCGGCGTCGATGAGCACGCGGGAGGCGAGCTCGATCATCGCGATCAGGCTGCTCCATGCCGCGAAGAACAGGGCCAGGAAGAAGAAGGACATGAACAGACGGCCTCCCGGCATCCTGGCGAACAGCTGCGGGACCCAGATGAAGGTCAGTCCCTCGTTCCCCGCTCCGACGATCTGGTCACCCGCCTCGGGCAGGATCGCGAAGGCGGTACAGAGGACCATGATCCCCGCGAGAAGGGAGACCGAGTTGTTCCCGAACCCGAGCACGAAGGCGTTGAGCGTCGTGTCCTCCCGCGGCCGAAGGTAGACCGCGTAGGCGAGGATCAGGCCCCACCCCGCTCCGGTGTCCCAGGCGTTCTGGGTCAGCGCCTCCAGCCAGATCCGCGCATCCAGCAGATCGCTCCAGTTCGGCGTGAACAGGAAGGCGAGCCCCCGCTCGGCGCCCGGCAGGGTCACGGCCCGGGCCGCGAGCACGATGACGAGCAGGAAGAGGCCGGGAATCAGGACCCGTGCCGCCCGTTCGATTCCCCGTACGCCTCGCGACACCACGAGTACGCCGAGCCCGAGCGCCAATGCGTGCGTACCGACCGCCGTCCAGCTTCCCGCGAATCCCTGCCAATAGGCGGTCGCCGCTTCCGGAGAGTTCATCGGGATTCCCCCGGTGAGCGAGCCCCACAGGTAGCGGAGCGTCCAGCCCATCACCACCGAGTAGTAGAACATGATCGCGGTCGCGGTGAAGGCGACCCAGGCGCCCATCCAGGCGAATCTCTCGCCCACGAGCCGGGTGAAGGCGCCGATCGGCCCACACCGCGACTCCCGGCCCATGGCGAACTCGACCAGAATCAGCGGGATGGACCAGAGGAGTAGAAACACGACCCAGGCGATCCGAAACGACCCGCCGCCGTTGCTGCCCGCCACCCGCGGAAATCGCCAGATGTTGCCGGTCCCGACCGCCATGCCGAGCATGACGAGCATCGTGCTCCAGCGCGACGAAAACCTGAGCTTCTCGGTCATGCACGGCCCTCCGCGGCACCGAGGTCGTTCAGCCAGTCCAGCAGCTCGGAGGTCGAGGGCTTTTTCTTCAGTCCCGGCG
>JARRPA010000314.1:0-4501 GCA_037383305.1 Gemmatimonadota bacterium
CACGACGTTTCCCCTCTCCAGTCTCTTCTATCCGGCCATGCTCGTGGTGGCGCTCGCGTATGGTGACGCCGTGGGAAGCCGACAGCTGCTCGGAGCGCTGTTGATCACCTCGGGCTCCATCTGGCTCAGCCTCCGGGTCAGGGCGTAATGGCGATCGCGCTGCTGGCCGCAGCCCTCCTCTGTACGGCGTTCGCGCAGTTTTCCTACAAGCTCTACTTCGTGACCAACCGGCGGCGCTCGATTCTGTTTCGGGCGCTCGTACTCTTCGCACTGGCCCAGATCGGGTTCTTCTTCGCCCTGACGCAGCTCGAGATCGGGGTCGTGTACATGAGCACCGGACTCATACAGGTGCTGGTCCTCGCGCTCTCCCGATTCGCGTTGAAAGAACACGTGACCGGGAATCACGTCTTTGCCGTGCTTCTGATCGTGGGAGGGTTGTTCCTGTACGCCGGGTGAGTCGTTCGCTCACCGACTCGACCAGTCGCTGAGATCCTCGACGATTCTCCGCGCCGAGTTGCCGTCTCCATAATGCAACCGGATCGAATCCTGCCAGTTGGCGGAGGACGTCTCGAGTGCCGAGCGCACGGCCGCTTTCAGCTCGGCCGGGGACGTACCGATGAGTACGTTCGCTCCGATCTCCACGGTTTCCGTCCATTCCGTGGTATCTCTCAGCGTCACGCATGGGGTTCCGACGAACGCCGCTTCCTTCTGTAGCCCCCCGGAGTCCGTGATGACGACCCGAGCGCCGGAGATCGCCTTCAGCATGTCGAGGTGTCCCAGGGGCTCTATGATGAAGATGCCGGAATCCGCCAGCGGGTGACTTTCGGGGAGAACCGCCCGGGTCCGGGGATGCATGGGAAAGAGGAGAGGAAGTCCGGTCCCGGCGATCGCTTCGAGGGAGCCCAGAATGGCCGACAGGGCCTCCGGCGTCGTGTTGATCGGTCGATGGACCGTCACGACCCCGTAGTCCCGGCCGTCCAGGCCGTACCGGCTCTCCACGTCGCTCTTCTCCTCCGCGAGGCGGAGATTGTACTGGACGGCATCCAGCATCACGTCGCCCACCTGCACGGAGCGATCTCCCAGGCCTTCGTTCTCGAGATTCGCGAGCGCGAGCGGAGTGGGGGGGTACAGCCGATCGGCGCAGTGGTCGGCCACGACGCGATTGATTTCTTCGGGCATGCTTCGATCGAAGCTTCGCAGGCCCGCTTCGATGTGGCAGAGCGGGATGTTCATCTTCGAGGCCGCCAGCGCCGCGGCGAGCGTGGAGTTCGTATCGCCGTACACGATGACCACCTTCGGTGCGGAGCGATCGAATTCCCGTTCGAGCGCCTCGAGCATCGACGCGGTCTGCCGCCCGTGCGGGCCGGATCCGATGCCGAGGTCGACGTCCGGTCGAGGGATGTCCAGTTCTTCGAAGAAGAGATCGGACATTTCGCGGTCGTAATGCTGACCGGTGTGCACGACCCGGTGGACGCCGGGTCCGGAAAACGCCGCAAAAGCCCGGCAGACGGGCGCGAGCTTGACGAATTGTGGCCGTGCTCCGACGACGGAGACGATTCCGCTCACGCGCCGGCCTTTCTCACGCGCCGACGAACTCCCGCACCGACCTCGCCACGAAGTCGATCTGGGCGTCGCTCAGCTCCGGAAAGATCGGCAGAGCCAAACTGTGGGCCGCCGCGTGCTCGGCGACCGGGCAGTCGCCCTCCTCGTAGCCGAGTTCGGCGAAGCACTCCTGCAGGTGAAGTGGGACGGGATAGTAGACCTCGGAACCTATGTTGCGGCTCTTGAGAAAGGCCTGCAGACCGTCCCGGTCCTCCACCGCGATAACGTACTGATTGAAGATGTGCCGATTGCCGGGTCGGGTGACCGGTGTACGGATCGACGATTCCGAACCTGAGAACAGCTCGTCGTATCGGGCGGCATTCTCCTGTCTCGCCGCGGTCCAGGCGTCCAGATGCCGAAGCTTCACCAGCAGTACCGCGGCCTGAATCGCATCCAGACGGAAGTTCCCCCCGACCATCGAATGGTAGTACTTCGGCTTGGCTCCATGCAGTCGAAGACATCGGAGCCGCTCGGCGAGTTCGTCGTCGTTGCAGACGCACATTCCCCCGTCCCCGAACGCGCCCAGGTTCTTGCTCGGGTAGAAGGAGAAGCAGCCGACATCCGACGAAGATCCGGCCCGCTCGCCGGAGGAGGATTCCGATCCGATCGCCTGTGCGGCGTCTTCGACCACGGCGAGACCGTACTCCGTCGCCATGGATCGGAGCGGGGCGAGGTCGGCCACCTGGCCGAACAGGTGGACCGGCATGATGGCACGTACGGTCCCGCCCGTCCGGGCGCGGATCGCCCTGCCATCGCGCAGCTCCACCTGGTCGCTGAGGAACCGCCGGACGCACTCGGGGTCGAGATTGTAGGTGTCTTCCTGAATGTCGAGGAAGATCGGTCGCGCGCCGAGACGAGCGATCACGCCTCCCGTGGCGAAGAAGCTGTAGGTCGAGGTGATGACTTCGTCGCCCGGCCCGATGTCGAGCGCCATGAGTGCCACGAGCAGCGCATCGGTGCCCGAGGAGACCCCGATGCCGTGCCGGGCATTCGAGTAGGCGGCGATTCGTTCCTCGAGCTCCTTCACCCGCGGACCCATTACGAAGTACTGCGACTCGCAGACCTCGAGAATCACCGACTCGACGTCCTCTCGAATCGTCTCGTATTGGTCTCGTACTGAGCCTGAAGATCGAGACGCGGCACGGATTCGACGGCGGCAGATGCACTGCCCGCAGTGTTCAAGACGTTCACGGATTCACCCGCAGTTTGAGTTGACTCTCCGACATGCGGTACCGCTTGTCGCAGCTTTCACAGGATACCTCGACACCGGTCGGGGCGTCGACGGGAATCCCGAGTCGGTCGCCGCAGTAGCAGACGTACCCGACCAGGCGGCCGGGATTGCCCACGATCAGGCCGTAATCCGGGACTGGCCGGGTCACCACGGCCCCCGCGCCGATGAAGCAGTATTTCCCGAGGTCATGACCGCATATGATCGTCGCGTTCGCCCCGATCGACGCGCCCCGTCCCACCCGGGTCGTCCGATACTCGTCCCGGCGCACGATGTGACTGCGCGGGTTGATCACGTTCGTGAACACCATCGAAGGGCCGCAGAAGACATCGTCCTCCAGGATCACGCCGGTATAGATGCTGACGTTGTTCTGGACCTTGACGTTGTTTCCGAGAACGCAGCCGGGAGACACGACGACGTTCTGACCGAGGTTGCAACCGCGCCCGATCGTCGCGCCCGTCATGATGTGCGAGAAGTGCCAGATCTTCGTTCCTTCGCCGATCGTGGCCCCTTCGTCGATCACCGCCGTTTCATGGGCGAAATAGGGTCCGTCGCCGGTCGCTCGCGTCATCGCGCCTCCGCCTGCGAATCGTCGGCGGCGAGCCTCGACACGAAGGCATCGACCGCCCTGATCACCTCGTTGTTGTTCAGCGTGGCATTCACGAACTGAGCCGTGTTGAGGACGAAGAAGTCCGGGTGCTTCGTCTCGACCGTCGGAACGATCTTCGAAAACTCCTGCACCTGGAGCGGCTGAACCCGGACGGCCCGGTTCACGACGACCCTCTCCAGGCTCGCTTCGTCGAACTCGGGGAGCATGCGGCGCACACCCTCCAGGGCCCGCTCCACGACCTCCGCATCCGGTTTCCGGAGCCACTCATCGGTCGAGAGGACGTACTTGGGCAGGTAGGTCAGATACCTGCCACCGGTATTCTCCGGGTCCACGACGTTGCTCATCCCGATGATCCCGGAGAACGGAATCCGGGCATCGGCGATGTTGACCACATAATACGGGACGACCGGCCGGGTGGTAATGAGAACGGGGCAGACGACGCCCAGGTACTCGACCTCCCGATTCTCCGCCTCAGGTTCCCGGACCTCCAGGAGGGCGTCGTCGGCGATGGTCTTCAGGACGGGCACGGGACTCGTGCAGACGACCCGGTCGAACCTCTGAACCCCCGGTCTTCCCGCCAGCTGGATCTCGATCCCCCTCCCGGGGGCGGCCCGCACGGATTCGACGCCGATTCCCGTGTGGACGTGGCCCCCGGCGCTCTCCACCTGGCGTCGGACGGTCTCGAAGATCTGCCGGTACCCCCCGGTAACGTGTCCCAGCTGTTCCTTGCCGGCGGAACTGTCTCGTGCCGAGAACAGACGCTTGATGTACGACCAGATGAACACGGCCGAGGTGCGCCGGTAGTTCTCACCGAGCTTCGCGAGCAGAAGCGGGCGCCACATTCGCTCGTAGGTGCGTCGTCCGGAGACCCGGATCAGCCAGTCTTCCACCGACACCTGTTCCAGCCGCTCCCAGTGGGGCTCGTCCGCGACCCTTTGGAGCTCGCGGCGAGCCTGCCGGATCAGCCCTTCCGCCTCGGCGCCCCCCCGCTCCAGCGCAAGCAGCCTGCGCGCCAGCAGAGCCGGGGGATCGTCGGCGGCGGCCAGCCGCTCCAGGTCGAG
>JARRPA010000315.1:0-6811 GCA_037383305.1 Gemmatimonadota bacterium
ACCACGCCGGTCTTCGTGGTCGAGGGCGACACCATAGCGGGACTTCAGGGCGATCTGCTGTGCGCCGAGACGATAGAACAACTCGTCGTCGCTCCTCCGGTCGATTGACTCCCCGAACCCCAGATCTCCGTTGGCCACCACGCCGAACAGGGGGGAGAACGTGTGTGCGTAGCGTACGCCTCCGGCGACCCGCAATGCGCTGTTCTTGCGAACGATGCTCGCATCGATCCCATCCACCACGTCGCGAACGAACCCTCCGATATCGACGGCGGTGAAGCTCTTGTTCGAAACGCGCAGATCCATCGAAACCAGGTCGCCTTCGGAGTGCATCAGCTTCACGAGCCACCCGATCTCGAATCCGTTCACGGTGTTGACGCCCCGGGAAAGCAGCGTGCCCAGATCCGTGCCGAGCCGGGCATCCAGCCGGTAGCCGACCCGGAAGGCGAACCAGTCCGCGATCTTCTGCTGATACTCGAGGTCCAGATTGGCGAACAGCAGATCGCCCTGAAGTCCCGCTATGGTGTCGCCCTCGACCACGAAGACCGGCGTGGTCACGTCGAATGCCTGCGCGACCCCCAGAGTCGAGACCACGTGGGAGTTCACCCACGGCAGCTGAACGATGCGGGTCGGGCTGAAGCGGTGTCCCTCGAGCTCGGGAAACACTCCGGAGGCCTCCTGGGCGAGCGCGGGACGTCCGAGAACCAGCAAAGCCAGTGCACAAGACCCGACCGCCCGGACAGAGCGGATTCGAAGGTACATCTCAATCTCCTCCGCCGAGCGGAATCCAGATTCCCGCGAGAATTGCGAATCCGCTCGAGCGGACCCGGGCCGGGACCCGCTCCTCCGCCCCCACGTCCACCTCCACCTGCGAGATATCCGTGAGGCTCTGCGTGTAGCGGACCTCGGCGGTCAGTGTGGGCAGCCCGATCGGGAATTGCCCACCGACGCCGAAATCCACCGCGAGATCGAGGTCCCGGAAGAGCCGGCCGACATCCTCGCCCTCGCCTCCGCCCTGCACCGGAGACAGCGTCGCATCGAGCAGAACTCCGGCTTCGGCGCCCGTGCTCACGAAGATCCTGCCGCCCGCCGTCTCGATCTTCATCAGGATCGGAACGGAGACGTACGAGAGACCCAGCGACAGGCTGTCCTGCCGCTCGTCTTCACCCTGCACGTTCACGGCGATCTTCGTCCCTCGCTTCAACCACGAAGGCTGCACGCTGATCCGTACGTTCTCCGCCACGGGGATCTCGAACAGCGCTCCGATCACGGGACCGGTGCGATGCCTGTACTCCGTATCCTTCGGCGCATCCCCGCTGAATCCCGATCGGACGAGTCCCCCATAGGCACCAAAACGTACCTGCGCTTGAGCCATCGGAGCCATCATGAGGGAGAGTGCGCCGACGAGGAGGGGAACGACTCTGCGCATCGCCGTCTCCGGATGAATGAGAGCGCCCCGGGGGTCATGGCGCTTCTGCCCGGGAGCCGTACACGACAAAGTGGCTGTCTGCGGACGGACGGCGCAACAGACCCGGAGACCGTCGTAACGAGCCGGATCGGGCGGCCGTCACCTCGGGCTCGTCCCCCGCCGTGGATCGCGATTTTCGGAAGAAGTTTGCGGGTTCCCCCTCTCTCGCTAGCTTGGCGATCATGAAAACGAATGTACGAATTGCGCGTCTCCCGTTACCGCTGCTCGTCGGGGCGCTGGTCGTCAGCGCCTGTTCTTCCGCGACGGTCCAGCGCACGGAAGAACGCTCCGGTGTCACGCCGGACGAGACCTCCGTCCGCTTTCCCACGAGCTGGCGGTTTGAAGCAGGTGCCCTTCCTGCCGTCGGTCGCGGGGGGATGGTCGTGACCACCGATTCGCTGGCGAGCGCCGCCGGCCTCGAGATCCTGCGCGCGGGAGGCAATTCGGTCGACGCCGCGATCGCCGTGCAGTTCGCGCTCGCGGTCGTGCACCCGGTCGCCGGGAACATCGGAGGAGGAGGGTTCCTGGTCGCGCGGCTCGCCGACGATACGCGGCTCGCTCTCGATTTCCGGGAGCGGGCCCCCTCGGCGGCGACCAAGGACATGTATCTGGATGCGGCGGGCAACGTCACGCACGCCAGTCTGATCGGTCACCTCGCTTCCGGCGTACCGGGGTCAGTTGCGGGGATGGAGGAGGCTCACGCGGGCTACGGCACGCTCCCCTGGAGCCGGCTCCTCGAGCCCGCGATCCGGCTCGCCCGGGACGGTTTCCTCGTCGAGCGCCGGCATCACGAGGATCTGTCCGGGGCCCAGGAGCGTCTGGCGCGATTCGCATCCTCTGCCGAGGTATTCCTGCCTGGCGGCTCGCCCCCTGCGATCGGCACCCGTTTCCGGCAGCCGGACCTCGCGCGGACCCTTCAGTCGATCGCCGACAACGGTGCCGCGGGATTTTATTCCGGCTGGGTGGCCGACTCGATCGCGGCCGAGATGCGGCGCGGAGGAGGATTGATCACGCGGGCGGACCTCGCCGAATACGAGTCCGTATGGCGCGAACCGATCGAGCTCGACTACCGGGGCTGGGAAATCGTATCGATGCCACCGCCCTCTTCGGGCGGGGTCACTATGGGCCAGATCCTCAACACCCTCGAAACGTGGGAGCTGGGAGGCCCCGACCTCGAATGGCACTCACCGGAGGCGATTCACCTGGCACAAGACCATATGAAAAAGCTCATTCTACTCATGATTGTGGGGTTGGCTGGCTTGACCACCGCCTTCACCCAACAAACTGTCTCAGGGTCGATCATCGATGAAGCCGGTAACGCCGTCGCCGTGACCACGACGCTGAACGGCGGATTCGGCTCCTATGTGGTCGTCCGCGGGGCGGGATTCCTGCTGAACAACGAGATGGATGATTTCACCTCGAAGCCCGGCGTCCCGAACGTCTACGGCCTGGTGCAGGGAGAGGCGAACGCGATCGAGCCCGGCAAGCGGATGCTCTCGGCGATGACGCCGACGGTCGTCATCAACCCGAACGGTCAAACGGAGCTGATCACCGGCACTCCAGGCGGCTCCACGATCATCACGACGATCTTCCAGATCGTCTCGAATCACATCGACTTCGGGCTGCCCGTCCGCACCTCGGTCGATGCGCCGCGCTTCCACCACCAGAACCTGCCCGACGAGATCCGCTACGAGCAGGGCGGTCTCGATCCCGCCACCGTATCGGCGCTCCGTCATATGGGGCACGCGGTACGCGAGAGATCCGGGACATCGGGCGACGTCGAGTCGATCTGGATCTCGCCGGACGGCACTCGGTACGGAGCCGCCGACCGGCGCCGGGACGGGAAGGCTCTGGGATATTGAGGCCGCCGGTCGCCGGGGCTCCGCAGCGGTGTATATTCCCGGCTCGCGTTCGACATCGGACCTTCCGATACCGGCAACCGCGGGAACAGGATCGAGGGGAGGAGCCACGGCTTGAAGTCGTTCCGGACACTGCTGCCCTACTTCCGCCCGTATAAGAAGGGTCTGATCGCGGGGCTGGCCCTCGTCGTCATCGGCAACATCTTCACCATCCTCGGTCCGTGGCTGATACGGCAGGCCGTGGATTCGCTCGCCATCGAGCTCAGCCGCTCCCTGCTGTTGCGCTATGCCCTGCTGATCGTCGGCGCGGCGTTTCTCGCCGGCGTCGCTCGTTACGGCATGCGTGAGCTGCTGAACGGGATCAGCCGCAGGATCGAGACGGACCTCCGGGACGACCTGTTCGCTCACCTTCTTCAGCTCCCGGCCGAGTTTTACGATCGCTGGCGCACGGGCGACCTGATGAGCCGGGCCACGAACGACGTGCTGGCGGTCCGGATGGTGGCGGGCCCCGCGATCATGTACATGGTCAACACGGCGACGATCTCGACGTTCGCGATCGCGCTGATGATCTGGATCAGCCCCACGCTCACCCTTTTCGCCATGATCCCGATGGCGCTGCTGCCGATCGCCGTGGTCTGGTTCGGTCGGAGGATCCATACACGCTTCGAGCAGATACAGGAGCAGTTCTCGACGATTTCGAACTTCGCGCAGGAGAACCTCGCGGGGATCCGGATCGTGAAGGCGTACGTGCGCGAGGAAGACCAGTCCGGGAGATTCGCGGCCCTCAACCGCGAATACATGGATCGTAACATGGCGCTGGCGAAGATCTGGGGCGGTTTCTTTCCCACTCTCACCCTCCTCGGCGGGCTCGGAGCGGTGGTCGTCCTCTGGCTCGGCGGACGGCAGATCATCGACGGGCAGATCTCGGTCGGGGACTTCATCGCTTTCGGGTTCTATCTGACCCTTCTCATGTGGCCGATGATCGCGGTCGGTTGGGTCACGAACCTGGTCCAGCGAGGCGCGGCGAGCATGGGCCGGATCGACGCTCTGTTTGCCGAGCCGATCGCCGTCCAGGATCCGGAAGACCCGATCGTGCTCACCGAAGTTCGCGGTGATGTGGAGTTCGACGACGTGTGGTTCCGCTACCCCGGCACCGAGCGGTGGGTGCTGGAGGGAATATCCTTCTCGATCGAGGCGGGTCAGACCGTGGCGATCGTCGGAGCCACGGCCAGCGGCAAGAGCACGCTCGTGCGACTGATCCCGCGTCTCTACGACGCGACGCGCGGAACGGTGCGGCTGGACGGCACCGATGTGAAGGAGCTCGCGCTGGAACAGTTGCGCCGATCCGTCGCGATGGTGCCCCAGGAGCCTTTCCTCTTCAGTGAGTCTCTGCGAGCGAACCTTGAGCTGGCCGGCGGGACCGAGGTGGACGAAGCAGTAGAGATCGCGGCGCTCACCGAGACGCTGGATGAGCTTCCTGACGGACTGGAGACGTTGCTCGGAGAGCGCGGAGTCAACCTGTCCGGGGGTCAGAAGCAACGAGCCACGATCGCCCGGGCTCTGGTGACCCGGCCGTCGTTCGTTCTGCTGGACGAGCCCGCCGCCGGCAGCACCGGGTGTCGGCGGTGGCCGAGGCGGACCTCATCCTGGTGCTCGAAGACGGCCAGCTCGTGGAGACAGGAACCCACCTCGAGCTGCTGGCCCGCCGGGGAACGTACGCACGGTTGCTGGAGCGACAGCTGCTCGCGGAGCAGATCGAGGCGGTCTGACCTCCGGCCGCGGCGGTCGGATCGGCGAAATCCGAGCCCGGTCCGTCAGATCCGTTCGAGGATGAACTCGGGTGTGAATCGGGTCATCCAGGCGGCGAGCGCCGTGAACCGGCCGCTCATCAGCAGGATCCCCACGGCCAGGAGCAGCACTCCGCTGATCCGCTCGACCCACGGAATCCACTTTTTGAAACGATCGAAGGTCGATAGGAACCAGGAGAGCGCCAGCGAGCTCACGAGGAACGGGACCGCCAGCCCCGCGGAGTAGAAGCCCAGCAGCATCAGCCCCTCACCCATCGTCTGGCGGGTGGCCGCGAAGGTCAGGATTCCACCGAGAATCGGGCCGATGCAGGGAGACCAGCCGGCTCCGAAGGTGATACCCACGAGCGTGGACCCGAGGTAACCGAGCGGCTTGTTCCGCAAGTGGACCCGACGCTCCCGCTGGAGGAACATCCCGGGACGCAGGCCGAGCAGGTAGAGCCCGAACAACGCGATCACGAATCCGCCGATCCGGGCGATCCAGACCTGGTACTCGCGGAGCCAGCGGCCGATGAGGGTCGCGGAGGCGCCGAGCGCGAGAAACACGAGGCTGAATCCTAGCACGAAGAACAGGGAGTGGATGAACGCCGTCCGACGTACGTTGCCGTCCCCCTGCTCGAGGTCCTCCAGGCCGACCCCGCTCACGAAGGACAGGTAAGAAGGTACGAGCGGAAGGACGCATGGCGAGAGGAACGAGAGGACGCCGGCGGCGAAAGCGACCGCGATCCCGATTTCGAGCTCGTTCACGTCTCTCTCCGGCAGGCGTTGCAGCGGCCCTCGAGCACGAGATACCCCCCGAGAAGCTCGTACTCGTCTCCTGTATCGATGGCTTCGAGCCAGTCAGACAGGGGCGGTCCGCTGACGTCGAACAGCCGGCCGCAGTCCACGCATTGCAGGTGATGGTGGGCCTCGGTCCGAACGTCGTAGCGCGCCGCTCCATCGCCCTGGGTGAGCTTCTGACAGACACCGGCACTCACGAAGCTCTCGAGAGCGTTGTAGACAGTGGCGAGGCTTATCGCCGGGACTCTCTGGCGCGCGGCGCGGAAGATCTCGTCCGCCGTCGGGTGCGTCCGCATCCCGCCGAGCACGTCCCAGACGGCCTCGCGCTGAGGCGTGCAGCGGTGTCCGGCCGTCAGGAGAGTATCGCGTAGCGACGACCCCTCACCGTCCATCCGGGACGCAGTCTCTCCGATCGGTTCAATAAAGGCGGCTTCGTGCACTGGGAATCACGTCAGGTGCGGGTCGGGCCGGCGGATACGCGCCACTGGCCGTAAACGATCTGTTCGAACGGCGGCGGGAAGCTAACCGCTCGAGGACTCCTCGGCCAACATTCGCAGCCAGCTCTCCGGACACCCGTCCACTCGCACGTGGAGTGGCTCGCGGTGATCGCCGAGACGGCGGCGGAATCCGTCCACGACGCGCTGTACGCGGCCCGCGGGGACACGTCCGTATTCCGTGATCCGGACGGTCGGCAGGGGCCGGGACGGAATCCCCGGCTCATGGCCCGGATCACCGTTCCGGGACGCACCATTCCCGTTCGAGCCGTTGCTCGCGGATGCCTTCGCGAAAGAGCCGTTTCCGGCGGAGCCGTTTCCGTTCGCCGACCCGAGGACGGCATGGCTTCCGTTCGAGGGCCCGGGAGGATCGGTGAACTCCACGGCACACACGCGGCGCATCTCATC
>JARRPA010000316.1:0-2671 GCA_037383305.1 Gemmatimonadota bacterium
CGCCCGGGCCGGGCGCGGCGCAGCAGGCGAGAAGACGATCGCTCCGATCAGAGCGACCGCTGCGATCGACGCGATTCGAGAGAACCGGGAGCCTTCGCTGCACGTCTCTTGCTGTTCTCCCTTTCGAGCTGGACCGGACATGAGAGAGCCTCCGCCAGTAGCCGCCACACCCGACGATCACGCGGACTCCGCCCCTGCGGAACCGCGGCAGCAGGGTCATCCCCCGCACGCCTTCCTGACCTTCTACGGATGAACAGCTGGAAAGTGCCTTCGGTTCACTCGAAGTCGCCGGGAACCGCTTCCCGCATCCGGGTCTCGAACTCCTCGGCCGGCTTCATCGCGGAGAGATCCAGCTCGAAGTCCGGTCGGTCGGCCGGATCCAGCTTCTGCAGGAATTCCCGGGCCTCTCGCGCCGACAATCCGAGCGATTTCAATCGCTCCAGGGTCAACGAGGTTGCATCGGGCTTCGCCGACAGGCCGGAGTCGTCCGCGACGAGCAGCGCCCGCAGTGCCTCGAGCTCGCCATGACTCATGTGCGATCCGCAGAAATCGTAATCCAGCCAGGCCTCGTAGCTGATCGGTGCCACCCGCTTCAGCATGCCGGCCATCACTTCGGCGAAAGCCCGAATCTCCCACTGAGCGTGCGGGTCGGCTCGCAGGCTCAGGAAATGGAAGAGATTGTGGAGGTCGATCTTCCAGAACCACTGTGTGTACGTCGAGAGCGGAAGATCGATGCGGGCGAGCTCCCGAGCGACGTCCTCCCCCACCAGCCAGCCGTAGGTATCTGCGGAGGCCTCGCGCAGCTCCTCCCATCTCCGGATCGCTTCGTCGTAGACTTCCGGCCCTGCCGGCTCGCCTTCGCGTCCCTGGCGATTCGCTTCACTCTGAATGGCGAACTGCTGGTGGTCGGGACGATAGAAGAGAAGCGGCATCAGGCTGTAGCGTCCGCTGTACTCGTTCACGGACGCGGTCCGATGCCGGATCCACTGCCGTGCCACGAACATCGGCATGGCGCAGTGGAACTTGAGCTCGACCATTTCCGATGGCGTGGTGTGCCTGTGACGGCGCAGGTATCGGATCAGCCCCCGCGTGGCGCTCGTCTTGCGGGTACCGAAACCGTAGCTGACGCGGGCGGCCTGCTCGATCGATTCGTCGCTCCCCATGTAGTCGATCAGCGACACGAAGCCATGATCGAGCACCGGGAAGTACCCGCCGAGAATCTCCTCGGCGGCCGGATTCGTCGGACGTAGGGTCTCCATTTCAGACGTCCAGATTCCGGACGAATTTCGCGTTTTGCTCGATGAACTCCCGCCGCGGCTCCACATCGTCGCCCATCAGTCGCTCGAACAGGAGTGAGGCTTCGGTCGCTTCGTCGATCGTGACCTGCAGCAGAGTCCGGTTCTCCGGACTCATCGTCGTGTTCCACAACTGATCGGGGTTCATCTCTCCGAGACCCTTGTACCGCTGCACGTGAATCGACGTGCTGCCCTTTCCGTCCTTCAGCTCCTTCGCGATCGCTTCCCTCTCCTCCTCGGTGTAGCAGTAGTACTCCTTCTTGCCACGGCTCAGGCGGTACAGCGGGGGCTGCGCGATGAACACGTAGCCGGCCTCGATCAGCTCCTGCATCTGTCGGAAGAAGAAGGTCAGCAGCAGCGTCCGGATGTGTGCGCCGTCCACGTCCGCGTCGGTCATGATCACGATCTTGTGATACCGGGTCTGATCGAGCGAGAACTCGTCACCGATGCCGGCCCCGATGGCGGTAATGATGGCGCGGATCTCGTCGTTCGAGAGAATCTTGTCGATGCGCGCCCGCTCCACGTTGAGGATCTTCCCTTTCAGTGGAAGGATGGCTTGATACTCGCGGTCGCGGCCCTGTTTGGCCGAGCCGCCCGCGCTGTCGCCCTCCACGAGGTAGAGCTCGGAAAGAGAGGCATCACGGCTGGAGCAGTCCGCGAGCTTGCCCGGGAGAATCCCGGTTTCCAGCGCCGACTTCTTGCGAGTGAGGTCGCGAGCCTTGCGGGCCGCCTCTCTCGCTCGGGCCGCCTGCACCGCCTTCTCGATGATCCGTCGCGCCGAGGAAGGATTCTCGTCCAGCCAGGTCCCGAGCTTCTCGTTCACGAGGCTTTCGACGATCCCGCGGACCTCGCTGTTTCCGAGCTTGGTCTTCGTCTGACCCTCGAACTGCGGCTCGAGGACCTTTACCGACAGCACGGCGACGAGGCCTTCTCTTACGTCGTCGCCCGACAGGCTGGGGTCGCCCTTCTTCGTCGTGCTCGAACGGGAGGCGTAGCCGTTGATCGTGCGCGTTAGGGCGGCCTTGAACCCGCTCAGATGGGTTCCGCCTTCGTGCGTGTTGATGTTGTTGACGAAAGTGAAGGTGTCCTCGTTGTACCCGTCCGTATACTGCATGGCGAGTTCGATCTCCGTCCCTTCCTGGTCTCCCTTCAGGTAGATGACTTCGTCGTGCAGCGGGTTCTTCTTGCCTCGAAGGTACTCGACGTATTGGCTGATGCCGACCTCGAAGTGTAACAGCTCCTCCCTTTCATTCTCGGTGCCTTCGGGCCGTTCATCGCGCCGGGACGCTACGGCCAGGACATTGCCGGGTACGCCCGGGCTTTCGGTCCGCGGGCGGTCTGCGTGATCCTCGCCGAGACGCTCGAGGCCGTCGAGA
>JARRPA010000317.1:0-2669 GCA_037383305.1 Gemmatimonadota bacterium
CGAGCTTTGCCAGGCCGAAAAGGGCCATTCTCTCACGCCTCGTGAATGGGGGCATCATTCCTCATCGGCTTCGAGAAAGGTAACGACACCGGTTTCGAGGCAGTATTCCGCTCCGATCACCATCAGTCCCTCTTCCGCGATCAGCTTCTCGAGGATCGAGGAGCTGGTTCGCAGCTCCTCGACCGAGGCATGGACGTTGGCCCGAACTGCGCCGCGCCAGAGCGACGACATTTCTTCCTCCCGGTGCTCATTCACGTAACTCTCCACGTGGGGCCGGATCCGATCGACGATCGATGCGAGGTTCGCCGAGTGGCCCGTGGGCCGACGGATCTCATCGATCGTGGCCTGCACCGTTCCGCATCGCGTGTGTCCCATTACGAGGACGAGCCGGGTTCCGAACTCCGAAACGGCAAACTCGACGCTTCCGATCAGCGAGGGAGCGATGATGTTGCCGGCCACGCGAATGACGAACAGGTCGCCGAGTCCCTGATCGAACACGATCTCGGCCGGCACGCGTGCATCCGAGCAGCCGAGTACCACGGCCGTGGGGTGCTGATCGTCGGGTAGCTCGAGCGGGCCCCGTACGTGGGCCGGGCCGCCGGCTTGACTCAGCCGGTCGACGAAGCGGGCGTTGCCCCGCTTCAGAATCTCCAGCGCGCCGGCTGCGTCGGGCGGCGAAACGGACATCGGGTCGTCGCTCCTGTTCGGCAGGATGCGTAGACGGGCCCGGGGGACCCGGAAACAGTGACCTGGGCCGATCGCGGTGGTGTCGCAGGCGTGCCACGCCAGAGTCGACTACTTCGTAGCGCCCCGGCCACCCTCGTACAACTCGTCGGCCTTCTCGGACGCGGTGATGATCCCCCGGATCATGGAGGAGCTGAATCCCCGGTTTTCCATCTCGTTCAGGCCGTAGATCGTGCACCCCTTCGGCGTCGTGACCTTGTCGATCTCGGTCTCGGGGTGGCTCCCGTGGGCCAGCAGCAGCTCGGCTGCACCGCGTGCGGTCTGCGCTGCCAGCGCAATCGCCTCATCGGCATGAAAGCCGATCTCAATGCCCCCCTGCGAAGCGGCGCGAATCGCTCGGAGGAAGAACGCGATACCGCACGCGCAGAGCGCCGTCGCGGGCACCATCTGCTCCTCCTGGATCCGCATGGTGGCGCCGAGCGCATCGAACAGGCGCCGGGCCCGGTCCACGCTCTCCGCCGAGCGGTCGTCGGCCGCGAGGCAGGTCATCGACCGCCCGATCGCGATCCCGATGTTCGGCATGGCACGAACGATGGGGATTCGCGTTCCCGCCTGCGAGCGAAGAGCCTCGATCGTCGCCCCTGAAACTGTCGATATCAGCACATGTCCGTCGGGATCCAGGCTCGCGGCGATCTCCTGCATCACCCTGTCGAGCTGCTGAGGCTGCACGCAAAGCAGAATGACGTCGGAAGCTTCCACGGCCTCCCGGTTGTCCCCGCCGGTGTCGAAGCCCTTGGAGCGGAGATCGGAGAGGAGCTCCGGACGGCGGCGCGTGATCGACACCCCCTCGGGTCGCGCGATGCCGGCGGCCACGAGTCCCGAGGCGATACATCTCCCGAGGTTTCCGCCTCCAATGATCGCGATTCGTTCCTTTCGATGCATCCGTCGCTCCGATGCGGTGCTGAATCCCAGGGCTCCCGGCACGAACTGTCGGAGCCCCTGCAGGCAGAACCTCGAATCTGCTCCCTCGGGCCGCTCGAGGAAAATGCACACCGCAGCCCGAGTGCATCAGATCCGCTCAACGTGCCGGTCGTGCATCCGGTAATCGACTACCGTCACACTATCTACAGCAGCTTCTGAACCGGGTACCGGATTTGCGTGAGGGGTCGAGTGGACTACGACTTCCGGCGGGGGTCAGCTATACTGTGAGGAGGAAACCTGCTGCGGATCGCGCGGTACATCAGGAGCGCACTCGGAACCTTGACGGTGGAGTTCATGTCGCGAGAACCGGTCGTGACGACTCGCACATCCACGGTGCGAACGGTCTTGCTTCTCGGCACGACGAGTGCACTCGTGCTGGGAGGCACGATTGCATCCTACATGCGCGATTCGATCCTGCTGGCTCAGATCGCCGCCTTGCTCGCCGCGTTCGTCCTGCTTCCGCTGGCACTCACCTCTTCGATAGCGAATCTTCGGCGAGCGCGGCACCTTCTGGCGGGCTGGTCCGATCTCGACGCTCGCGAGGCGGAGCTCGATGCCCAGCGAGCAGAGAACGATGCACAGGCTGCGGCAATCGAAGAGCGGGCCGCGAAGGTCGAGAAGCAATACCAGATCCTCTGTGGACTCGTGAACGAGCGCTCGTCGGGTGCAAGCTCCGATCGCGCCTCGGACCCGGATCACGATGGCGTTCGGCGGGCTCTCGAGGAGGCGATGGACGAGCTCCGCCGACGAGAACAGAAGGAGCAGATTCTCGCGGACAGAATTCGGGAGCTGGAATCGTCCCGACGCCGAGCCGAGCAGGAGCTCAGTCGCCTGATGTCGGAGAGTCGGGAGCGGCTGCAGAGGGAGAGAGCCATTTCCGCAACCAAGCGGCAACGCAAGCTCGCTCGGGCCGAGGAAGACGCGACGGAGTCACTGTAGGTACGGTCTGCGGCGGCCTCGGAAGCCGAAGAGTTGCTCGTTGAGGCACGAGGCCGGGCACAGGC
>JARRPA010000318.1:0-2659 GCA_037383305.1 Gemmatimonadota bacterium
GTACACGGTAGTTCAGGAACTGCATGCCCTTGGGGGGGACGACGGCCTCGCGGCCTTCTTCGGGCGCCTGCGCGAGGGAGACTCGCCGGACGTCGCCCTGCGGAGAGTGTACGGGGTCACCCAGGAGCAGTTCGAGCGACGCTGGCGGTCCATGGTGATGGACCGTTACGGCTGGCTGTACCTCCTGACGCGGGTCACCCTGTTCTGGCTTCTGATCACGGTCTTCGTCTTCGTGGTCGCCGTGCGGCGTGTTCGTAGAGACCGTCGTCGTCTCGACGAGATGCGTGAGGAGGAGCGGATCTCCGCACTGCGCCACGTGCATTCCGTTGACTCCGACACCTTCGATGGATAATCTGGAGCGATGGACCAAAGCCGCTCAAATCCAGCGGGAGCGTCGCTAGAACGTCCACGGTTCCTTGGCCTCCGGACCCTCAACGGGGTCCTGCTGATCGGGGGGATCGTGGCCGTTTTGTTTGGCTACTTCCTTCTGAACCGGGGATCCGTGACGGCAGCCCCGCTGCTGCTGGTGTTCGGGTACCTGGTCCTCATCCCGGCGGGCCTGATGGTCGGGCTCCGACGATCGTGGAACGGCGAGGCGGACGGTCCGGGGGGCGAATAGCTCAGCTGGTCCAGAGCGCCTGCCTTACAAGCAGGAGGTCGCAGGTTCGAATCCTGCTTCGCCCATTCGAATTCGAAGCTGGTGCGGGACCAGGGGTTCGCGGAACCGATCCGGGCGGAACTTCACCGGCAGCGGCGGGGTCGTACCACAGTAGACAGGCCAGATGCGGTCCGTCACGGCCCAATTGACGATGGACAGATCTTCGAGGACGGTAGCATGAATCGAGTTGCAGGCATTACAGTCCGGCTCGCCATGAGTCTCGCCGCGGCCCTTGCCGTGTCTCTCACACAGGCCGAGGTCGTATCCGCGCAGGAAGGCAACGGAGGCTCCGGAGGCCGGGCGCGCGTACTCGTTGCCCCGCTGAAGTCCGGCGATGGCGTGAAGAGGGACTTCGGCAAGAAGGTCGCGGAAGAGGTCCAGGACGAGCTCCGGGATTTCCCGACCCTGACGACGATCGACGAGAAGGTGATCAAGGACGAGCTGAAGCGCCTCAAGCTGGATGAGGACGATCTCGGATTGATCCAGTGGCGCCAGCTGGCAGGTCGACTGGACGCGGATCTCGTCATGTACGGTGAAGTCGCGCGGGGCGGGGCGGGGAATACCCTGAACGTCAGCTTCGTGGACGCCCGAAGCGGCGACGAGATGGCTGTTCCGTCCTTCGCGGTCGCGGGCGATGGGAAGAACGAAGTGCGCGAAGCGGCCGACGTGATCGTCCAGGCCTTCGAGGGGCAGGTCGAATATCAGCGTGCGGTGCTGTTCTGCCAGGATTACCTGAGCGCCGAGCAGTACGACGATGCGATTCGAAACTGCAGCGAGGCGCTGGACCGAAACCCCGGTTCCACGACGGCGAGGTATCTGCGCGGTCGAGCCTACATCGAGCTCGAGGACTACGAGAGTGCCCGGACCGACCTCATGACGGTCGTCGAGGAGAATCCGGCCGAGGTCCTCGCTCTCCAGTCTCTCGCGTACACCGAGGCGCAGCTCGGAAACACGGAACGGGCAACCGAGCTCTACCGCGAGTACCTGAACTTCAATCCGGGCGACGCAAGCGTCCGTATGACGATCGCCTTCGACCTGGCGAAGGCGGGGGCCTACGATCCCGCGATCGCCCTGCTGGAAGAAGGCCTCGAGGTCGATCCGGGCAATGCGGAATTGTGGGAATACCTCGGAAACGTATCGCTGAACAAGGGAACGGCATCGGACAGCGTGGCCGGCGGCGACGCGGCGATAACTGACGAGGCGGCCGTTCGTCGGGCAGCGGAAGCGTACGACAAGGTCCTCGAGATCAAAGGCGAGGAAACCAGCCCCGAGATTCTCCGCAATGTGATCGCCGCGCACCTGGCGCTCGGCGAATATGAGCAGGCCCTCGCGTTCGCCGACCGCGCCCAGGCCAGCCGTCCCGACGATCCTTCCATCTGGTCGATGCGAGCGGATGTGTACAGCAAGATGGATCGGCCCGCGGAGGCTGCTGACGCGATGGACCGCGTCATCGCGCTGGATCCCGATTATCCCAACGCGCATGCCAGACGCGGTTTCTTCAAGCTGGCGGCGGGCCAGAGCGATGCTGCGATCTCGGATCTCCGGCTCGCGGTGGAGGAAGGAACGGATCCGGATGCCGTCGCCGGTCAGATGTTGAGCCGTGGATACAACGACTCGTTCAAGAACGGTCAGTACGGTGAGGCGATCCGGATGTTCAAAGTCGGGACCGAGTTCGCCGAGCCGGGTCGGACACGGGACCAGCTCTACTTCTTCACAGCGTACGGCTACTATCAGCAGGGAGTGGCCATCGATGCGGCGAACGAGTCGGCCGAAGCCTGCGACCCGGCGCGTCGGGCGCTCTCGAATTTCGAGCAGGTGCTTCCGAATCTGAACCGTGCCGGCAACGAACAGCCGAACGCGCAGACGGAGATCCGCGAGAGCACCGACGTCTACCTGTACCGCCAGCAGCAGATCATCAAGAAGGCCTGCCGTTAGACGAACAGCGGTCCGGCCATCCGGCCGGTCCCAGAGGGGTCAGTCGAAAGGGACGCTGCGTCCCAC
>JARRPA010000319.1:0-2656 GCA_037383305.1 Gemmatimonadota bacterium
GGTCGAAGCGCACCAGCACGTCAGCGCCTACATCCTCGGGGTGCAGGACACCGTAGCCATCCAGGTCCGGAACCAGGAGGATGTTCTTGCTGAGGTCGGGATACAGGATGACCAGCCGGATATCGTTCTGTTCGAACGGAAACTGCTGGTAGCTGAAATTCTGTTCTATCGTCGCCCTGAATTTCCATGTCACCAGAATATGATCCTCGTTCTCCACCTCCCGGCCGCCGACATCGCTGGTCAGTTCAATCGTGATCACCGAGTCTCCCGGCACGACGACCGGCCGGACCGCGAAGGTATGCGGACAGATCGGACTGGCCACGATCGCGTCCATCACCGGAACCAGTATCGGCCCGCCCGCCGAGAGACTGTACGCCGTCGAACCGGTCGCGGTCGCCACGACGATTCCGTCGGCGCTGTACTGTCCGATCTCCTCATCGTCGACCCAGACCCTCAGCCGGATCCGGCGCGCGAATCCTCCCTTGTGAACGACCGCATCGTTGAGAACGTACCCGCTCCACCCCCGCGCTCCGTAGGTCTCGCCCGAAATCGTCGGTCGCTCGACGCTGACATCCAGGGTGAGCCGCTTCTCTTCCACGGTCTCCCCCGCCTGGAACCGCTCGAGCACCTGGCACAGTTCATCGGACTGCGCCGCGGTCAGAAAGCCGAGGTGCCCGAGATTGCATCCGAGCACGGGGACGTCGTTCGGCCCGGCCGCCCGGGCCCCGTGCAGCAGCGTTCCGTCGCCCCCCAGCGTGAGGAGCACGTCGATCCCTTCGAACTTCTCCGGGATCGCGGGACCCTCCAGGATCGGCCGCCCCGCCTCGTCCTGGAAACGCGCGATCTCTTCGGACAGGAACAGCTCCAGGCCCAGACGTTCCGCACACGATTCCAGCGTGCGCAGCGCATCGGGCAGCGTGGCATGCTCAGGGTGTCCGTGGACGCCGACTCGCATGTCAATGGCTCCTGTCGATGATGTAGCGGGCCAGCTCGCGAAGCCCCTCCGCGCGGCGCATCTCCGCCAGTTCCTCGGATGCGGCCCGGGCCAGATCCCGGCTGATCGCTTCGGCCTCGGCCAGCCCGAACAGACCGGGATACGTGGCCTTCCGGAGCACGCTGTCGCGCCCCGACTCCTTGCCCAGCTGCGCCGTGTCTCCCCGGAGATCCAGGATGTCGTCGATCGCCTGAAACGCGAGTCCCAGACGCAGGCCGAAGCGCTCCAGACGCTCCACGTCCACCCGATCGGCTCCGGCCGCCATGCCCCCGAGCGCGACCGATGCGCTGATCAGGCGTGCGGTCTTTCCCGTGTGGATGCGCTCGAGCTCGTCGCGTTCCACCGGGCGCCCCTCGGCCCTCAGATCGAGCAACTGTCCGCCCACCATTCCCGTGGCGCCGGAGGCGGAGGTCAGCATTCTCACCATCGATCGGACCGCAGCGTCGTCGAGTCTGAGCTCCGGGGCCGCGTCGACGATCGCCTGTACGGCCATCGGCATCAGCGCCGCCCCGGCCATCACGGCGGCTGCCACTCCGAAGCGCACGTGCACGGTGGGTCGTCCCCGACGCAGAACATCGTCATCCATGCAGGGCAGATCGTCGTGCACGAGCGAATAGGCATGGACCAGCTCCACGCTGCAGGCGAGGTCGACGATCCCCGGAGCTTCGCCGCCGGCCGACTGGTATGCCGCCATCATAAGGAGCGGGCGGATCCGCTTTCCGGGACTCATCACCGCATATGCGATCGGTCCCGCCGCCGCCGGCGCCACGCCTTCGAGTTCCCGATCCAGAAACGCCCGGAGCGCGTCTTCGACCCGCGCTCGCCGGACCGGAATGGACTCGGGAGTGGTGGCGGGCACGGTCAAGCCTCTCCGTCCTCCGATCCTCGCGCGTCGGGCTCCTCCAGGCTCGCGACGGACAGATCTCCGGACGCGGATTCGATCAGCTCGTCGACGCGCCCCTCGGCCCGATCGAGCAGCCGCGCGGCCTGCCGAAGGCGGGCCGTGCCGCGCTCGAACAGCGCGAGAGCCTCCTCCAGTTCGACGTCTCCGGCTTCCAGTCGTTCGACGATCGCTTCGATCTCCTCGAGCTGCCCCTCGAATCGCTGCGGGGCGAGCCCATCATCTCCCGTATTCGTCGCTTCGTTCATTTCAAGGCCTCGTCGATCTCGATGGCTTCCGCGCGAACGATGCCGTCCACGAGACGGATCTCGAATTGCATGCCCGGTCGGAAGTCGGTCGCGGAACGCAGCACGGAACCCGAAGCGTCGAGCGGTACCGCGAAACCGCGCGCCATGGCCCCGAGCGGACTCAGGCCCTGCAGCCGACCCGCGAGGACGGCCAGACGGGAGCGCCGGGACTCGGCGATCTTTCTCCACGTGTCCTCCAACGACCGGCGCGCCCTTCGGACCCTCTCCGCCTCTCCCCGCAGGCGTCCGCGCAGGCCCTCCGCGAGTCCCGCTTCGAGGCCCTGCAGCCGCGACCGCAGGACCGACTCCTCCTCCGTGACCGCCTCGGCGGCCGCCGACGGGGTGGGCGCCCGGAGAGCTGCGACCAGGTCGGCGATCGTGAAATCGATCTCATGACCCACGCCCGACACGATCGGGATGGGAGCGGCCGCGATGGCGCGGGCGAGCTCCTCGTCGTTGAATGCCCAGAGATCC
>JARRPA010000320.1:0-2635 GCA_037383305.1 Gemmatimonadota bacterium
TCAAGGCCCTCACGGCGGCCTCGGAACAACGATGTACGACAACGCCGAAATGTATCGCCGCAGTGGGCCCGAGTACACCGCGGGCCGCGATTCGAAGTGGATGACGCGCGCACTGTCCCGGACTCAGCTCGCGAGCATCTGACGGAGCACCGTCTGGAGGATGCCCCCGTTCCGGTAGTACTCGAGTTCGACGGCCGTGTCGAGCCGGACATCCGCGCGGAATTCCTTCCTTGCGCCGTCATCGTCGACGGCCGTGACGCGGACGCTGCCGCCGGCTTCCAGTCCGTCGGCGATTCCCGCGATGTCGAAGGACTCCGTGCCGTCGAGTCCCAGAGATTCCGGCGTGGTTCCCGCCTCGAACTGCAGGGGGAGGATCCCCATCCCGATCAGGTTGCTCCGGTGAATGCGCTCGTAGCCGACGGCGATCACCGCACGGATTCCCAGCAGCGCGGGGCCTTTGGCTGCCCAGTCGCGCGAACTGCCGGTTCCGTATTCGTCTCCGGCGAGAACGATGAGCGGTACTCCGTCGTCGGCGTAGCGCATGGCGGCATCGAAAATCGACATTTCCTCGCCATCCGGCAGGTGCCGCGTGTAGCCGCCCTCGACGCCGGGCACGAGACGATTTCTCAACCGGACGTTCGCGAACGTGCCGCGCATCATGACCTCGTGATTCCCGCGGCGCGAGCCGTAGGAGTTGAACTCGGACGGGGGGACGCCGTGGTCTTCCAGGTATCGGGCGGCCGGCGAGTCACGCGAGATGGCCCCGGCCGGAGATATGTGGTCCGTCGTGACCGAGTCCCCCACGCTGACCAGAACTCGGGCGCCGTGAACATCTTCCGGAGGCTCGGGCTCGGCCGACATGCCTTCGAAGAACGGGGGCCGCCGCACGTATGTCGATTCCTCGGCCCATGCGTAGCGCTCTCCCTCGGGGACCGGCAGGGACCTCCACTGATCATCACCATGGAAGACGTCCGCATACTGCTCTCGGAACTGTTCCGTGCGGACCGACGAACGGATCGCTTCGCGGATCTCCTTCTGTTCGGGCCAGAGGTCCCTCAGAAAGACCTCCCCGCCATCCCGTCCGATGCCTATCGGCTCGGTGGCGAAATCGATGTCCATCCTTCCGGCGAGAGCGTAGGCGACCACCAGCGGGGGGGAGGCGAGGTAGTTGGCCCGGGTGTCCGGATTGATCCGGCCCTCGAAATTCCGATTCCCGGACAGCACGGCGCACACGGCGAGGTCCTCTTCGCGAATCGCTTTCGAGATCGGTGCAGGGAGGGGCCCGCTGTTCCCGATGCAGGTCGTGCACCCGTAGCCGACGACCGCGAAACCGAGCGCCTCGAGGTCAGGCAGGAGCTCCGCCGTGCGCAGATACTCCGTGACCACCTTCGAGCCCGGGGCCAGGCTCGTCTTCACCCAGGGCTTCCTTTCGAGGCCCAGCTCGACCGCTTTCTTCGCCACCAGCCCCGCGCCTACCATGACGCTCGGGTTGGAGGTGTTCGTGCAACTCGTGATCGCGGCGATCACCACGGACCCGTCGGCGATCTCGAACGTGCTCGGCTCGCCGTCCAGCGACTCCCACGTCACCGGCGCCGAGCGAACCTGGACGGGAGTGGCCGGAAGACCTCCGGCGCCGCCTTCCGCCATCATCTGTCCGCTCGCGCCGCCGTTGCCGGCGGCGTCCCGCAGCTCGGTCAGCCAGCGCTCGAAAGCTCTCCGGGCGTGGCTCAGAGCGATTCTCTGCTGAGGGAGCTTGGGCCCGGCAATGCTCGGCTCGACCGTCTGGAGGTCGAGGCTGAGGGTGTCGGTGTAATCGGCGGCGGGCGAGTCGGGCTCATGAAACAGGCCCGACTCGCGCGAGTAGGCCTCGACGAGAGCCACGTGATCCTCGCTGCGCCCGCTGAATCTCAAGTACGCGAGAGTCTCTTCGTCGATCGGGAAAATGGCGCAGGTCGAACCGAATTCCGGCGACATGTTGCCGAGCGTCGCCCGGTCAGCCAGTGACAGGGCGGGAAGACCGGGGCCGAAGAACTCCACGAACCGGCCCACGACGCCTCGCTGGCGGAGCATCTCGGTCACCCGCAGGACCAGGTCCGTGGCGGTCGCTCCGTCGGGCAGCCTTCCCTCGAGGCGAAAGCCGATCACCTCGGGAACGAGAAAGCTGATCGGTTGCCCGAGCATGGCGGCCTCCGCTTCGATTCCGCCGACACCCCACCCGAGCACTCCGAGACCGTTGATCATCGTAGTGTGGCTGTCGGTACCCACCAGCGTGTCAGGGTACGCGATCCTGCCCCGCGCATCGCTTCCGTCGAAGACGACGCGCGCCAGATACTCGAGATTCACCTGATGAACGATGCCCGTACTGGGCGGCACGACGCGGAAGTTGCCGAACGCTTCCTGACCCCAGCGCAGAAACTCGTATCGCTCCCGGTTGCGCTCGAATTCCTTCTCGGCATTGATCATCAGCGACGCGAGAAGCCCGAACGAATCGACCTGCACGGAATGATCGATGACGAGCTCGGACGGCATCAGCGGGTTGATGCGCGACGCCTCGCCTCCCAGCGCCGTCATGGCGTCCCGCATCGCCGCGAGGTCGACGACCGCCGGGACGCCCGTGAAGTCCTGCAGGATGACC
>JARRPA010000321.1:0-3746 GCA_037383305.1 Gemmatimonadota bacterium
TGACCGCGAGAGCCGGACTCACGTTGCGACCGTGCGCCACCGCCGCATCGGGACCGCTTCCGGACGCGACCGCCGCGCCGGTCGCCGGGCTCGGATTTGAACCGATTCGTGACCCTCGGCTGGCCCGGCGCCTCGCGCGGGTCTCGATGGAGCGGGAACAGGTCGGTTCCGTCGCAGACCTGTTCCTGCGCCGCACGGCGGCGGGTCAGTTCGGAGCTCCGGCACGCGAAGTGCTGAGTTCGGCGGCCGCCGAGCTGGCCGGGGGGCTCGGCTGGACGGAGGAGCGCGAGCAGAGCGAGATCCTGGAGTTTCTCCAGCTGTATCGACGAATGGGCGTGATCTCCCCGGAGACGGAGGATGTGACGTGAGGGTGCTCGTGACGGGCGGTACGGGATTCACGGGAAGCCACCTGGTGCGGCGGCTTCTGGGCCGCGGACACGAGGTCGTGTGCCTGGACAACCAGCCGGGCCTGTTCGCCGACGAGCTGAGCGATCAGGGGGCCGAGGTCGTGATCGGATCGGTGACCGACCTCGACCTGGTGAGGGAATCGACCCGTGACGCGGAAGTCGTGCACCACCTGGCCGCCGCGTTCCGTCAGTTGAACGTGCCGAAGTCCGTTTACCGCGACGTGAACGTCATCGGGACCCGGAACGTGCTGGAGGCGGCGCGCGAAGCCGGCGTTCGCCGCGTCGTCTACTGCAGCACCCAGGGCGTGCACGGGCACGTGAGGAATCCTCCGGGAGACGAAGACTCACCGATCGCGCCGGAAGACTACTATCAGCGGACCAAGTACGAGGGCGAAGTGGTATGCGCCGAGTACTCGGACGCGGGTATGGATGTCGTGATCGTGCGGCCGACGGCGATATACGGACCGGGCGATCCCGGCCGATTCCTGCTGCTCTACCGCATGTCGAGGAAGGGTCGCTTCCTGATGTTCGGAGACGGGGAGACCACATACCACCCTGTCTACATCGACAACCTGGTGGACCTTTTCGAGCTGGCCGCCGAACGGCCTGAAGCGCGCGGACGAACGTACATCGGCGGAGACGCCGAGTACTACACGCTGAACGATCTCGTTTCGGCCGTGGGTCGCTCGATGGGAATCGACGTCAGGATCGTGCACCTGCCCTTTCGGCCGCTGTGGCTGGCCGCGGTGGCATGCGAGTCGGTCTGCGCACCGTTGCGGATCTCCCCTCCGCTCTTCCGGCGGCGCGTCGACTGGTTCCGGCAGGTGCGGGCCTTCCGGATCGATCGGGCGCGGGAGGAGCTGGGGTACCAGCGGATCTTCGCCGAGCACCTCGGGGGTGTGCGGGCGGAGCAATCGGCGTAGACCCCCAGGTCTCCCAGGATCTCCCGGTTGACCGGATTGTCGAAGGCGACCACCGGCAGTCCGCATGCGAGGTAATTGTACACCTTCAGGTTTCCCTCGGTGACCGAGAGTTTCGGCGTCAGACCGATGTCGGCCGCCCCCGTCAGGGCCCGCGTCTCTTCGTACGGCACGCGCCCGGGCAGCAGGACCTGCGCCTGGAGGCCGAGTTCGGTCACCCGTCGGCGATACCCCTCCTCGGGATACCCGGCCAGCAGCACGTGCAGAGCGGGCCGCTCGGCCAGTACGGGCCCCAGCTGGGTCAGGAGAAGATCGATCCCCTGGTAGTCGGCGAGCACGCCCACGTACAGGGCCAGCACGGCGTCTTCCGGCACGTCGAACCGCGCCCGGATCGCCGCTCGCTCGGGACGGGGCAGAGGACGGAATTCCTGCGTGTCCACTCCGTCGAGCACGGTATGGACACGCTCGGGCGCGACCGAGCTTCTCAGCGCGTCCGCGGCGCGGTCGGAGCTCGCAACGATACCGGCGGCTCCGGAATCGATCCAACGTTCGAGCCGGGCGAACGCGCGCCCTGCTCTGCTGTTTCGACGCAGATACCCGTGCGCCGCCAGCTCTTCGGTGAGGCTGCCCTGGTAGTCGAACACCAGGGGCGCCCCGGTCGCGGCGCTTACGAAGCGTCCGATCAGAGCGCCTTCGTGCAGATGCCCGTGGACCACGTCCGGTCGGTCGCGGCGCGCCTCCCGCAGGGATCGCGCGAGCAGGAGCGGGTCGGCCACGTACTTCGCGTTCGAGGGGCCGGCCGACAGTTTCCGATAGCCCGGGATCGGAGCGATCCGCACGGTGTGCACCCCCTCGACGTCCCTCCCGTGGTGGTAGGTGCAGACCGTGACCCGGTGTCCCGCCGCTTGCAGCGCCCGCACCTCCCCGAGGATCCGCACGTGGCAACCCCTGTCCGCGAAGAACGGAGTAGGAGCGATCATCAGGATGCGATACATGATGCCTAGACCGTCAGCCCGGCCGCCTCCAGCTCGCGCCGCGCGACATCCACCTGGTCCACGGCCTGCTGACCTGCCGCCCAGGCGGCGAGGTCGTCGATCCCGTCCTCGAACCGGACCCGGGCCTCGAAGCCGAGAAGCTCGCGCGCCTTCGAGGGGTCCCCGTAGCAGTGTCGGATGTCGCCTTTCCGGAAACGTCCCACGTAGTCCGGAGCGGGCCCTCCCAGCCGTTCGCGCAGGGCGCCCGTCAGCTCCCGGAGCCCGAGCGACCGTCCCGTGCAGACGTTGATCGCGTGTCCCCGGGCGGGCCCGGGATCGAGCGCCCGCAGATTGGCTCTCACGATATCGGAGACATGGACGAAGTCTCTGCTCTGTGCCCCGTCCTCGAATACCAGTGGCGCCCGGTCGTTGAGCAACCGGCAGGTGAAGATCGCCGCCGCTCCCGTGTACGGATTATTGAGGGACTGCCGGGGACCGTAGACGTTGAAGTAGCGGAGCGCGACGGTCGGGATGCCGTAGGCGTCGCCGACGCTCAGACAGAGCTCCTCCTGATCCCGCTTGCTGACCGCGTATACCGATGTGGGGTGAAGCGGCTTCGTCTCTGAGGTGGGCACGGGCGACAGGGCGGAACCGCACTCGGGGCAACGGATCTCCCAGTCGCCCCGTTCCAGCTGCCCGGGCGGGCGAACCGACGGACACATTACGCCGTGCGCCTCGCAGCGATACGGCCCTTCCCCGTAGATCGACATCGAGCTCGCGACCACGAGCGCTTCGACCGGCCGTTCGCGGTCGACGATCGCCTGAAGGAGAATGCCGGTTCCCTCGCAGTTCGCCCGGACGTAGTCGGCGATCCGATACATCGATTGCCCCACGCCCACGGCCGCGGCCTGGTGGCTGACCCGGTCGATCTCCCGCAGGGCATCGCGTACGGTCTCCGGGTCGCGCACGTCGCCCCGCACGAATTCCACGTCGCCGGACCGCACGTGACCTGCGATCGATACCGGTTCGGCGTTTTCCCCATGCACCTGGGGGTCGAGATTGTCGAGCACGCGCACCCGGTGACCGCGCTCGACGAGGGCATCCACGAGGTGCGAACCGATGAATCCGGCTCCACCGGTGACGAGAATCCGCTTCGGATCCATGGCAGAGGCACTCCTTCTCTTCGATTCGTCCGGTCCCGTGCGGCACCGTTGAGAGCAAGCCCCGTGCCCCGGGCCTTTCCCTCGACACCTCGTTTCGCCACCGTGCACGATATGGCCCCGGTTTCGCAAGCGAAGAATGCCGCGATGCGGATTCTTCTGCTTCGGTCACCCCGGTCGAGGGCCCTCGATGGTCGAAAAGAAGCGTCGAAAGCGATCGACCGTCCGGATCGCGATGCCGGGACCCGGACGACACGGGACGCGCCGGAGAAAGGGCTGGAGCCG
>JARRPA010000322.1:0-2611 GCA_037383305.1 Gemmatimonadota bacterium
GCTCAGAGCATCCTCGTCGCTCGGATCGAAACGGTATTTCCCGCCGAGCACCTGGTAGACCTGCTCTTCGGCGCGCTGTGAGGCCTCCGGATTCGCGGTCTGGTACACGAGGTTGCTCACGTAGCGATCCCCGAACATGGCTCGATGGGTGCTCGCCGGAATGAACACGCGGTCCCGGTCCCGCGAGTTGTAGGAAGAGCTCTGGTTCTTCGGCTTCATCACGCCGATGACGAGGAAAGGAGTCTCCCCGATCATGATCTGCCGGCCCACCACGTCGCCGGTCTCGCCCTCGAACAGCATTTCGCGCACCCGGTCGCCGAGAACGGCTACGCGACGGCGCTTCCCGAGATCCTCATCGTTGATGAAACGGCCGCCGAGGTCCGGAATGACGTTCCGCATGTACGTGTAGTCCGGCCAGCACCCCGTGATGTTGGGATTCATGATGGCCCTTCCCTGCTTCACCGGGGTGCCCCGCCGACTGAACTCGGGACTGATACGCTCGATCTCGGAGACCTGCTGCTTCAGGAGGTGGGCGTCGTCCTCGGTGAGGGGGATCGAGCGGCCGTCGGGAAATCCCTGGAACGGCTTCGTCGTCGTGCCGCCGAAGAGCATGACCACCCGGTCGCCCAGGCCATGGAACCTCTTGAGGGTGGCCCGCTCGAGGCCGGTGCCGAAGGCGAGAAGCACGACTACGGCGACGGTGCCCCAGGTGATGCCCAGAATCGTCAGGCCGGTCCGGAGCTTCTGAGCCCGAACGTCGTTCCAGAATTCCGATGCGACGGTGCGGAGTCGTCCCATGAGGATGCCCCGCCGCTCAGGAAATCTCGCGCGGTGGCGCCTCGACGACCTTCTCGCCTTCTTCCAGACCCTCGACGACCTCGACGTGGATCGCGTCGCTGAGGCCGGTGCGAATCTGCCGATCCGCCGTGGTTCCGTCGGGAAGAAGGACCGTGACGTGGGCGACGTCGTCCTCGAAGCGCACGAGCCGCTCCGGGATCACCAGGACGTCTCGTCGTCGATCGATGATGATGTCGGCATTGGCCGAGTAGCCGGCCCGCAGCTTCACGCCTTCGACATTGGTGAGCGCGATCTCGATAGGGAAGACGGTCGCGTTGTCGTCCGTCCGCGCCTTGAGCGAGATGGCGTAGACTTCCCCCTCGACCTTCGCTTCGGGAAGCGCGCCGATCTTGATCGTGGCCGGCATGCCTTCGCTCAGCTTCCCGACGTCGATCTCGTCCACGGTTCCCCGGAAGATGAGATCGCTCATCTCCGCCATGGTGATCAGAACCGTGCCCTCCTGGAAGTTCGAGAGCGGGACCACCGGATCTCCCTGCTCCACGAGAGACTCGAGCACGAAGCCATCGATCGGAGAGCGGATCACGCCCTCGATGTTCCGGCTCCCGATGCGAACGCTGCCCTTCTCCATCAGAGCCACGCGCTCCTTGGCCATCTGGACCTGAACGACCGACTGCTCGTAGTCGCGCTCCGCCCGCTCGAGCTCCTCCTGCGTGATGAACTCCCTCGCGCGGAGCTCACGCTTGCGTTCCAGGTCCTTCCGGAGGTTCTGAAGCTCGATCTCACGCAGCTCGACCTGCCGCTTGGAATCGGCCAGTTCGATGGGAGTCGGATTCGGAGCGACCTCGATGAGCGGCTCGCCGGACTTCACGAAAGCCCCCTCTTCTACGAAGAGCCTGCGGACCACCCCCGAGATCTGGGACTTGACCTCGATCTCCACGTCGGGCTCGATATTCCCTACGGCGAGCGCCTTCTGAACGAGCGAGTCCCGACGAACGTCGACCGTGCGGTATTCGGAGCTGCCATCGTTTCCCCGAAGTGCCATCACGGTCCCGGCGGCTCCCACAAGGACTGCGCCGCCGAGCACCCCCATCCACACCTTCGTCTTCCGCTTCATCTCCCGTGACCTTTTCGCGTGCGGCTTGCACCCCGCCCTCGTGTCCTCCGCCCGTGAACCCTACGCCGCAGCGCGTCGCCGAGTTTCAACGCCCCCTGTCGCTTCGGCTGCGACCCGACAGGTAACGGCCGCCGGCCGAGAGCGCGAAGAGCAGCGCAGCGAGCAGAATGATCGACGGTCCCGACGGCAGATCGACGGCGAAGCTCGCGGACAGCCCGTATGTGAGAAACAGACCGAGGGCGATGGATGATGCGCCGATCCCTGCCGCCAGCACCATCATCCAGGAGAGATGGTCGGTCCAGTGCCTTGCCACCGCCGCCGGGATGGTCAGGAGCGCGATCACCAGAATCACCCCCACGACCCGAATCAGGATCACGACCGTGAGCGCGACCAGTATGAGTTGCAGCAGGAACAACGGTCCGACGGGCACGCCGATCACCCACGCGAACTCTTCGTCGAACGAAACGGCACGCAGCTTTCGAAACAGGGTCGCCACCACGGCGATGATCAGCAGGTCGAGGGCGAAGACGAGCAGGAGGTACCTCGGGCTGACGAGCAGGATGTTCCCGAAGAGGTACCCCATCAGGTCCGGCGGCTCGCCCGGGGCGAGCGACACGAACACGATCCCCAGGGCCATCCCCACGGCCCAGATCATCGCGATCAGCGTGTCGAGTCCCTGCCGCAGTCGCAGCTCGGCCA
>JARRPA010000323.1:0-2610 GCA_037383305.1 Gemmatimonadota bacterium
GATATTTTCGAGACGGCGCGACCCGACGCAGGCGGCGACTCGATGCCCGTCCGCGAACTCGTGGACCGGGCCGCCGACCGGATCGATGAGGATTTCTCCACGCACCCTTCCGTGCTCGCTGAGCTTTCACTCACGGTCGGCTCCCTCTACGCTTCCCTCGGGGAACGGGAGAACGCACGGGACCACCTCGAACGGTCGGTGCAACTTCTGGATCTGGAGGAACCGGGGCCGACCCGGGATATCCGACTCGCCATGGCGCTTCGCCGGCTATCCTCTGTAGTCCGCGGACTGGACGCTGACAGCGCCGCAGTACTGTCGTCGCGCGCCTTCGCTCTGGCGGCCGCAGTCGCACCGAAGACTCCGGAGGCGGCGATGGTGATCCTCGAGGCCGCGAACAGTGCGCTCGAGGGCCGGAAGGATTCCGCCCGGGCCGCCCGACTCTCCGCGGTCAGGACATTGCGCACTTTCCCCGACCAGAGGGCCCTGCTCGCCACGGCCCTGCAGAACGTAGCGCACGACGGCGGCGACAGCGCTCTGAAATTCCAGGAGGAGGCGCTGGACATCCGACGGAAGCTCTACGGCGAATGGCACACGGCGGTCGCGGCGAGCCTCAACGACGTGGCGATGCTGTACCACGAGCGCGAACGCGGCTCGGGGGACTCGCTCATGCTGCGCGCGATCGAGATCGACCGCGACCTGCTCGGCCCGACCCACCATACCACACTCTCCCTTCTCAACAACTTCGCGTGGATGAAGGTCGAGCAGGGCCGCCACCGGGATGCGATCCCCTTGTTTCGACAGGTCCTGTCAGCCCGCGAAAGACAGTACCCGAACGAACAGTGGCCACTCGCGTATCCGCTCCACGGTCTGGGAACCACGCTGATGGAAGCTGGCGAGCTCGAGGAAGCCGAGCAGATCCTGCGCAGAACCGTCGAGGTGCTCACGGAGGACCGGGCCTCCACCGAAGCAATGGCGTACCTGACGGGAATCGCTCGCGTGAGCCTTTCCAAGTGCCTTCTGAAGCGGGGAAAGCTCGACGAGAGCGAGCGGCAGGCCTGGCTCGCGATCGACGCGGTATCCGGTCGCCCGGATCTGGCCAACAATCTGAAGCTGGCCCAGAAGCAGCTGGAGGCGATCGCCGTGGCCCGGAGCGAAGCTTCGGTCCGGTAGCACCCCACCTCTGGCGGGCCCACCGCCGATCTCCCGCTCTACAGTGCGACGATACCGATGCGCGAGAACTGGCTCTCGCAAGAGACTTCGGAGGAGGCGCACCCATGTGCGGAGTCCATCGCAGAATCCTGATCTGCCTGGCCCTGGCCGGGATCCTCGCGCTCCCGTCCCCCGGAGACGCGCAGATTTTCAAGAAGTTGAAAGAGACCGTTCAGCAGTCGGCCGAGGACGAAATCCTCAGCCGTGCCGACCTGCTGACGCGGGAAGGCGTCTCCTGCCCGTTCAACGACTTCGAGTGCATCGACGGCGCGAAGGAGTCGGGGGACGACTATTACCTGACCGACGAAAACGGCGAAATGGTGGTCGACGGGGAGGGCGCGCCGGTAACCGACCCCCACGAGGCTGCCGAGACGCTGGGCGAGGCGCCTTCCGCCTCTCCTTCCGGAAACGTCCCGCCGCCTCCTGCCGCCGGGGGAGTTCCGCCGGCAGACCTGTCGACGGCCGACGCAAACGTCGATTTCGTACCCGGTGACCGGACACTGATCGACTATGACTACTTCAACGACGACGTGGGAGACTTCCCCCGGGGCTTCGAGCTGATCGAAGGCAGCTTCGAGGTGATCGAGTGGCAGGGTGAGCGGTATCTGAGGTCACTTTCCAATGGCGTGTTCGCGATCGCCCTCCCGAGCATCCTGCCGGAACGGTTCACGATCGAGACAGCCGTCAACCTTCAGCACGGTAACGCGTACGTCGCCATCACGCCGGGCCGGGCCTTCCTCACGCGTCCCCGGCCGTATGCCGGATCGGCGATTACCGTGCGCTACCGCGAGGCGGGGATCGTTCCCGTGGCCTCGACCGGTCCTCGTGCGACAGCCCAGCACCACCAGAGTGTCATAGAGAACCAGATCGCGCCCCTGGCGGTCATGGCCGATGGGGAGCACATGAAGGTCTATCTCGACAGCGACCGGGTGGCGAACGTCCCCAACGCCGTCTTCCCACGCACCGACACGCTCTTCGTTGCCGTAAGCTCCGCCACTCCCGACAAGCCGATCCTGATCGGTCGGATCCGCATCGCCGGAGGCGGTCGCGATCTCTATGACCGGCTCGCCTCGGAAGGCCGGGTCGCGACACAGGGCATCTATTTCGACGTGAACAGCGCCACGATCCGCTCCGAATCCAGTGCCACGCTCGACGAGATCGGCACCATGCTCCAGCAGCATCCCGACCTGCGAATCTCGATCGAAGGACATACGGATGCCGACGGAGAAGACGCCTCGAACCTGGACCTGTCGGAGCGCCGGGCCGCAGCCGTTCAAACCACCCTGATCGACGAGTACGGGATTGATGCGAACCGGGTCGTAAGGGTGGGCCTGGGCGTTTCGGTGAAGGTAGCAGTCAAAGACACACCCGAGGGCATGGAGCTAAAGCGTGTAGTGGAGC
>JARRPA010000324.1:0-2587 GCA_037383305.1 Gemmatimonadota bacterium
CGAAACCATACGGTGGGTTTCCAGATCGGGCAGGGGATGACTTTGAAGGATATTCTTTCCCGTATGCGAATGGTGGCCGAGGGAGTGGAAACCGCTCGCTCTGTGTACGATCTGAGCCGAAAGGTGCAAGTCGAGATGCCCATCTGCTGGGCGGTCTATCAGATATTGTACGAGGAGATGCCGCCGTCGGAGGCACTGCATCGGCTGATGACGCGGGATTTGAAGCAGGAGCTGGACGAGTATTGACCGAAGCCGCGAGTCGATCCCATTCGGCTCCATCCACCGGAGGGCATCGTGGCCGTCAAGCGGTCCCCCCAAAAACGACCGGACAGAATACCTTCGGCTTCCACCAAGGGGCAAGGGCATCGGAGTCGCCTTCGGGAAAGGTTTCTCCGTTCCGGACTCGACGGTTTTCTTGATTATGAAATCATCGAGCTGTTGCTGACCCTGTGCACCCCGCGACGGGACTGCAAGGACTCTGCAAAGGAGGCCATGCCGCGCTTCAAAAGCCTGCAAGGGGTACTCGAGGCTTCCCCACAGGAGCTTTGCCAAGTGCCGGGGATCGGCCCCAAGAATCTTCTCGGTATCACTCTGATCAAAGCGGTTTCGGACCGCTATGTGCAACAGCGGCTGGAACGAAAAAACCCCCTCACGAACGCTACGGAACTGTACGCATACCTGGTCCACAGAATTCGTGACAAGCACCGTGAGTGCTTCGAAGTCATATTTCTCGACGCCAAGAATCGGGTGCTCTGCACCGACACTCTTTTCACCGGGTCGCTGACCGCCAGTGCGGTGTATCCGCGGGAAGCCGGGCATCGATGTTCCGGATCCCGACCTCGGCGCACTTCTTCTCCTTCATGCCCACGTACACCCGCGACGCCGGATCCTCGCCCACGAGCATCACGGCGAGGCAGGGCTCGATCCCCTGCTCCCGCAACGCGGATGCATCGGCCTTCACTTCCTCGCGCACCGAGGCTGCGATCGCGTTTCCATCTATGATCTTCGCGGACATCGACTCCTCCGTGTGACGTGGTTCGCGGTCGGGTCTCCGCCGTGTCAGCGCGCGAAGTTCACGGCCCTCGTTTCGCGCACGACGACGACCTTGATCTGGCCGGGGTACTGCAGCTCCTCTTCGATGCGGCGCGCGGTTTCTTCGCTGAGCGTCGCCATTTCCTCGTCGGTGATCTTCTCCGGCATGACGAGAATCCGGATCTCCCGTCCCGCCTGGATCGCATACACCTTCGATACGCCGGCGTAGGACCCGGCGATCTCCTCGAGCTTCTCGAGGCGTTTGAAGTAATGCTCGAAGGACTCCCGGCGTGCGCCCGGCCGGGCGCCCGAAATCGCATCGGCCGCCGTGACCAGGAACGTCTCGGCGTACCGGGCCGGCTCCTCGCCGTGGTGGGCGACGATCGCGTTCAGCACGGCGTCGGGCTCCTGGTGACGCTTGCAGAGCTCGAATCCGATCTCGACGTGACTGCCTTCCTGTGCGTGCGTCAGCCCTTTCCCGATGTCGTGAAGCAGACCCATTCGCTTGGTCATTTCGACGTCGAGACCCAGCTCGGCAGCCATGTTGGCCGCGAGCAGCGCCACTTCACGGGCGTGCGAGAGCTGGTTCTGCCCGTAGGATGTTCGGAATCGCAGGTTGCCGAGGACCTCCACCAGTTGCGGGTGGAGCCCGTGTATTCCGAGTTCGTAGAGAACCTGCTCGGCGGCTTCCTGCATCTCCGAACGGACGTCCTCCCCTGCCTTCTCCACGACCTCCTCGATTCGACCGGGGTGTATCCGGCCGTCGGATACGAGCCTCTCCATCGCGATTCGTGCGATCTCCCGGCGAATCGGATCGAAGCTCGAGAGTATGACCGCCTCGGGCGTATCGTCGACGACGACATCGACACCCGTCGCGTGTTCGAACGAGCGGATGTTTCGACCTTCCCGGCCGATGATCCGGCCCTTCATGTCGTCACTCGGCAGCGGCACGACCGAGACCGTGATCTCGGAGGAGTGGTCGACCGCCATTCGCTGAATGGACATGGCGATGATCTTCCGGGCTTCACGCTCCGCTTCCCGGCGACTGCGCTCGCGGATCTCCCGTACGGTCTGAGCCGCATCGGCACGGGCTTCTTCCTCGATGCGCTCGATCAGGCGGGCGCGTGCATCCTCGGCCGACATCCCGGCCAGCTTCTCCAACGCCGACTTCAGATCGGCGCGCCCCTTCTCTACTTCCTGCCGGGCGCTCTCGACCTCCTGCTCCCGGGCGAGGGCCGATTCTTCCCGGGTCGCGACCCGCTCCTGGCGCTGGTCGATCGCATCGAGCTTCTTCTCGAGAGATTCTTCCCGCTCTGCGACCCTCTTCTCCAGCTTCTCCAGCTCGACGCGCCGTTCCTCGACATCCCGGAGCTGCTCGTCGCGGAGGCGGAAGCCCTCTTCCTTGCCGGCCAGCTCCGCAGAGCGCTTCAGCGTGCTCGCTTCCCGCTCGGCCGCCTCCAGAATACCGCGAGCTTCGGCCTGCGCCGTACCCCGGGTCAGTTCGGCCTGTCGGGCCTCGATCCGGCGACCGGCGAACACGCCGACGCCAGCCCCC
>JARRPA010000325.1:0-3073 GCA_037383305.1 Gemmatimonadota bacterium
CCGCCGCTGGCCGATCGGACTCGCCGCCCTGACGGGGGTGATCCTGATCGGACTGAGCGCCTGGTGGCTTGCCACAGGCCGGATCCGCGGAACCGGCACGTACGATTCGATCGCCGTGCTCCCGTTCGCGAACCTCAGCGACAACGACGATCTCGAGTATTTCAGCGACGGGCTCTCCGAGGAACTGCTGAACGCGCTGGCCGGCGTCGAGGACCTGCGGGTCGCGGCTCGCACCTCGTCGTTCGCGTTCAAGGGCACGAATGCAGACATCCGGACGATCGCGGACTCTCTCGGCGTTGAGACCGTGCTGGAAGGGAGCGTCCGGCGGTCGGGCGACCAGGTGAGGATCACCGTACAGCTGATCGACGCCGAGCACGGCTTCCACCTCTGGTCCCACGAATACGACCGCGGGCTCGAGGACGTGTTCGCGACGCAGGACGAGATCGCGAGCGCCGTGACGGCTGCGCTGCTGCCGAAGCTGCGGGACGAGGAAGCTCCGACCACGCGCGGCGGCACCAAGAACGTGGAGGCCTACGATCTCTACCTGAAGGGCCGGGAGAAGTGGCGAGGCCGGGACGCGCGACGTCGATGCCGTCAGTCTCCTGCCGGAGGGCAGGCTCGCAGCCCTGCGGGCCCTGTCGCTCGATCCGCAGATGGCGGAGGGCTGGGCGTCGGCTGGTATTCTCGCCGCGGAGTTCGACCGGGACCACGAGGTGGGCGAGCTGGCGCTGCGCCGGGCCATCGAGCTCCGCCCGTCATACGCGAACGCACACCAGCAGCTGTCCGGCCTTCTCACGAACGTGGGCCGGGTCGAGGAAGCCCGGCCTTTTCTCCGCAAGGCGGTCGAGCTCGATCCGCTCTCCTGGTTCTTCCACGTCAACCTCGCGGATCGCCTCGTCGTTGCCGGTGAATACGAGGAGGCCCGCGCGACGTATGAGCGGGTCGAGGAGCTGGCGAATAACGGTCGGGGCGCGATGAAGCTGCTGGCCTACGCACGCCTGTTCGGGTTCGACGCGTCGAAGGCGGCCGACCTCGCTGTGCAGACGGCCGCCGGCCTGGGACTTACGGACCCGGACGCCTGGCGGGTGGTCGGCGAGGCGATCGTGACCGGTCGGAATCGCGAGCAGGCGATCGCCGTGATCGACGGCGAGACGGAGCTGCTCCCGCGCGAGAAGTTCCTGTTTCTCCCGCTGCTCGGACAGCACGAGGAGACGATCGCCTATCTCCAGGAGATGCAGCGCACGGGAGCGGGCGACCTGTGGCGGATCGGCGTGTTTCCCGAATGGGACTCCCTGCGCGACGATCCGAGATTCGTGGCGATCGTGAGGGATATGGGCATCCCGAACGGGTACGATCCGGTCGCGAAGCGGCCGATCTGGCCGTACCCGGTAGACGGCGCCGATTCGGGCCTCGGCGAGGGAACGTAGTCCGATGCCCGGGGCCGCAACTACCAGCGCTTCTTCGCCGAGCTGAAGCGTCGCAAGGTGTTCCGGACGGTCGCCCTGTACGGCGCGGCGGCGTTCGGAATCCTGCAGGGGGTCGACATCCTCGTGGACGCGCTGCGTCTGCCCCCCTCGCTGACCACGATCGCGGCGCTCGTCGTCGTCGCCGGCTTTCCTCTCGCCGTCGCCCTGGCCTGGAGCTACCAGGTCACGCCCGGGGGACTCCAGAAGACGGGCGAGGCCACGGGAGAGGAGATCGACGAGATCGTCGGCGCTCCCGCGGTCCGGCGCTGGCCCTCGGGGCTCGCCGCGCTGCTCGGGCTCTTCCTGTTCGCCCTCGGCGCCTGGTGGACGCTGGGCCGCGATCCGACGCCGACCGACGCCTCGGTCGCCGTGCTGCCCTTCGCCGACATGAGTCCGGCCGGGGACCAGGAGTACTTCGCCGACGGCATGGCCGAGGAGATCCTGAACGCCCTCGTGCGCGTGCCCGAGCTGCGGGTGACGTCGCGGACTTCGGCCTTCGCCTACAAGAACGTCGACAAGGACCTGCGCGAGATCGCCGAGGAGCTGGACGTCTCCGCGGTGCTCGAGGGCAGCGTCCGCCGCGACTCGAGCCGGGTGCGGGTCACGGCCCAGCTGATCGACGCCCGGACCGGCTTCCACATCTGGTCGGAGACCTTCACGCGGGAGCCGCGCGACCTCTTCTCGATCCAGGACGAGATCGCCCGATCGATCGCCCGGGCGCTGCGGGTGTCACTCCTGCCGGCCCAGGCCGAGGCGGCCATGGTGGAGCCGACGACCGGCGACCCGGAGGCCTACGACGAATACCTGCGGGGGCGGTTCGAATTCCAGCGCCGGACGCCGCAGAGCCTGCTCGCCGCGATCGACCACTTCCATCGTGCGACGCAGCTGGATCCCGACTTCGCGCTCGCCTGGTCGGGCCTCGGGCTGACCTACGCCCTGATCCCGTTCTATGGCCGCGCGATCCCCTTCGAGGAGGCGCTCCTCGAGGCCCGGGAGGCGGCCGATCGCGCCGTGGCGCTCGACCCTATGCTCCCCCAGGCGCACGCGGCCGTAGGGCAGTCGCTGCCTTTCGGCTCGGCGCGCGTGGGAGCGTTCCGGCGGGCCATCGAGCTGGATTCGCTGTATGCCGAAGCTCACCAGTGGCTCGGGGAAGCCCTTTCGATGATGGGGCGGCACGTCGAGGCGGTAGAGGAAGGCCGGATCGCCGTCGAGCTCGACTCGATGTCGCGGGCCGCGAATCTCGACTACGGGCGGAGCCTCATGCGGGCCGGCCGGCTGGAGGAGGCCGCGGCCCAGTTCCGGAAGATGATCGCACGCGACCCGGCCTGGACCTCCGGCTGGGGAAACCTGGCCAACGTGCACGTGGAGGCCGGGCAGTTCGACTCGGCCCGCGCCGCGATCGAGCAGTCTGCCCGGATCAAGCCGATCTGGGAGGGCCTCGAGGGACGCGCGCTGCGTCGGATCGAGTTGCTCGAGAGGCGCGAGGTCGAGGTGCTGCCGCTCGAGCTGCCGGAGGAGTGGCGGGCCACGTGTGAGTCGGACCGACCCTTCGGCTACCTGCAGGGCGTTACAGAATGCCTCGAGCTGCTGGCGGCCGCCGGCCGGGT
>JARRPA010000326.1:0-3929 GCA_037383305.1 Gemmatimonadota bacterium
TGTCCGATCAGGAGAACGGTCGGCCCTTCGCCTCCGCGCTTTTCGGCGAACAGGTGGCCGGCCCGGTTGACCTCCGAGGGCATGTCGATCCAGACGGTCTGCATCCCGAGTTTCGACAGCTCCCTCTCAAAGTGACGTCCGACCTCGCGGACGCCCTCCGGATTCATCGTCCCGCTGTTGACCCGCACGATCTCTTCGAGAAAGTCGATGGCCGGCGGAGCGAAGCGATCCACCGCGGTCGCGATCTCCGATTCCAGACCGCTGAGCCCCGATGCGGGCGGGAGAGCACCGTCGCCCGTTGTCGTCGAATGTCGCGTCGGGGCGCACGCGAGCGAGAGAAGCGATCCGAGCAGCAGGACCGGCGGAAGCGGAGTTCGAATCATGCGGCCTCCATACGAAGTTCGCGACGCTCGGCACCCTCGGTCGGCTCTTCTGCTACCGCGAAACGCTCGACCGGTTGCGATCGTCTTCGATCCGGACTACGCTCCTCGACCCGAACGAAACCCGAATCCGTGGAGGAATCCGAGGCCGATCGATGGCGAGAACCAGTCCGGTGCCCGGCTGGGTGCCCGAGAATCTGCCTCCCGCGCCGGGGGTTTACCAGTTCGAAGACGAACTCGGAACTCCGATCTACGTGGGAAAGAGCGTCAATCTCCGCCGCCGCGTGCGCAGCTATTTCTACGGGGGCGGTCCCTCCGACGAACGGATGGCCATGATGGTCCGGCTGGCGCGCGCGGTCAGAATTCACAGGACGGGGACGGACGTCGAGGCCCTGCTGGAGGAAGCGGAGCGCATCGAACGAAACCGACCCGCGTTCAATCGCGCGCTCAAGAACAGATCGCGTGGATGGTACATCGAGTGCGCTGCCTCTCCGAGGCCGGGGCCTCAGACGCCATGGCGGCCCGATGCGCCCGGCGACGAGACGAGGCGCTGGCGGCCGGGGCGACCGACCTCGCTGCGACCTGGGAACGTCGGATCGATTGGCTCTTCGAGCTCGAAGGATATCGTGCGATGCTGGAGAGGCCGCGCGTCGAGAGGTCCGTGCTGATCGTGCTCCCGGGAGCGGAGTCCGGCGAAGGGCTTCTCCTGCCCGTGGCCCGTGGCCGCGTACTGGCACGTTCGCAGATCCGATGGAGGGACTCGGACTGGAAGGAAGAGGTGCGCCGCGTGTGCTACGAGGTACGTCTGGAGGAACTGCGGGCGGAGAGTGTCTTCGCCCCCGCAGAACTGACTCCGAGCTTGATCGTGACCTCGTGGCTGGATCGCAGGAGGTCCGACGAAGGTCACGTGTTCGACCTCGACCGGAACGATGCGGCTTTCGTGACGGATGCCCTGACCACGTTTGCCGCGGACTCCGTGGCCGCCGTGGNNNNTCGCCGGGCCCGGACCGGGCGCCCGGCGATCGGATGCAGATCAGGTACCGGTGGTCGTGCCGGTGCTTCCACCCTGCTGCATGCGCCTCTGCATTCCCTCTCCCCCGCCTCGATGCATTCCTCGCATCGAGGCGACCTTCTCCCGCTGGGCCGCCGTGAGCGCCTCCCAGGTGAGCACGTGGGCATTCAGGTGCCCCGCGCGCAGCTCACCCTGCAGCTGACCGATCTCCCGGGCCAGTTTCTCGACATCCTTCGTATTGACGGACCCCGAGGCGAACATCGCCGTCAGCTGTTCGTCCTTCTTCACGAGTTCGGTTCCGAGCTCGACGAAACTCGCCTTGCGCTCGGCGAAGAGCGATCCGATCTCCTCCTTCTGCTCGGCCGTGAGCCCGAGTTCGTCACCCATCTCCAGGACGTGCTTCGGACCGGGGTAGCCGTTCGCCATCGCGATCATACCAGCGCCCAGACCGCTACCGGCGAGAAGTGCTTCCTTCTCGTCTTCCGAGATTCCGCTCAACATCGGCCCACCGCCCATGCCACCCCCGGCCCGCATTCCTCCGTCGGTCTGACCGTGGCGCTGATGCATGCCTCCCATGCCGCTTCCCGGCTTGCTCGATTCCTGGGCTGACGCCGGCAGGACGGCGAATGCCAGAGCGGCGCCGCAGACCAGAAGCTCACTGCGTGCAAAGATCATCGTCTCGACTCCTCGAAGTACCGGAAGCCCGTCCCTCACCGGGCGCATGAACAGAGACCGGAATCCTAGGCGGCGGGGCGCCGGTGCACCAGAACCCGACCGGCCATCCTGTCAGTCCGACGGTATCGGACTTCGCGTGGCTCTCTCGGGGTGTGGTCCGAGTCCTGCCGGCTCGGCAGGCAACAGGGACTTCACGAGTCCCTGCCCGGTCTCCCAGGCGTCGAATTCCTCGGCCCAGCGGAGACCCCATCTCGCACCGATCCTCCGCAGGCGTTCCTCGAGCCAGTTCCGGTCGGGAAACTGGAGCTCTTCGTGGTATATGTCGCCGACGGCGAAGATCAGATCCAGGTACGGCTCTGCGTCGATCGCCACGGCAGGCAGGGACGAATGGAGGCCCCGGTACGTCCAGACCGGGGCGGGCGACCGGTGAGGCTCGATCGGATCCACGCAACTCCGGATCCGGGCAAGCGTGATCGCGTCCCGCACGATCCGACCGGTGGCCTGGTGATCGGGATGTCGCATGCCGCGCACCCAGGCATCTCCCCAGGTCAGGATGCCGTCGGGTCGGATCTCCGCGATCAGACGGGCGACCGACAGGCTGGCCTCCCGACTCGCGGTCACGGCCGTATCGGCGAACTCCATGAACCGCGTCTCGACGCCGAGCAGTCTCCCGACCCGAGCCGCCATCGCGTCCCGACGCGCCGCCACTTCACGGGGATCGATGCTCCCGTAGGCGTCCGTGGCTTCACCGCGTGTCAACCATACGAGGACGACGCGGTCGCCTCTCGCGACCTGGCTGGCAACGGCGGCGATCGAACCCACCTCATCGTCGGGGTGCGCGAGCGCGACGAGCAGGGTCTGCCCTGAAACCGCGAGCGGCGGCCCCGCGTTCACGAGACCGCCACTGCGAAGGGCGTCGGATTCGAGTCCAGCGTCAGAAGGTCAGACGGATTCCCGCGGTGACCGGAACCAGCCAGGCGCTCTGGAACGACTCGATACCGGCCGTCGAATCGACGAATACGAGTGTGTCGCTCTCGTCCGGGAGAATCAGGAATACCTGTGTAGCGACGAACGCGTTGATCATCGGCGTGAATTGCCAGCCGATCTGCCCGCCTCCCCGAAACGTCAGGTAGGTCCCGTCGAAATCGGATGCCGGGTGCGTCGGCAACCAGTCGCTGTCCACCGACCACTGCGTGACCCCGGCTCCCAGGTTCATGAGAAACGTGAGCGGCACGTCCTGGAATTTCGGGCGACTGAAATTCACCTCGATCCCCCCTCCGAAGAAGAGGAAGTCCCCGGGAGGCGAGCCGACCCCGCCGTTCAGAGTAGACTCGTTCTCGCCGGGGCGCAGATGCATCCAGTCCACGTCCCCGCGGATCGCGAAGTTCGGGTGGAAATGCCAGGCGAGCGTGCCGCCGGCCGTTCCGCTCCACTCGTACAGATCGGCCATGTTGTCGACCGGAAACACTGCCCCGCCGCGTGCCTCGACGGAAAAGGTGCCTTCCACCTGCGCCGATGCCGTTCCCGGAATCGCCAGCAGAAGCGCGCATGCGAGTGCCGCGCCGGTCTTCGTGGCGTAATGCAAGGGTCCCTCCTTCAGTACGCGGACTCCGGCTTGCCCCCGTCCCGCCAGGACGAAGTCGCGATATCCCCCGGATCCGGCCGTTATCGCGGGGCCGCCGGCGATATCCGGGCCCCCGAGTCATCTCAGGCGTCCCCGCGGAAGTGCAGGATGCGCGCCACACGGATGCGAGCGCTCCACAGAGGAGTTCGAATCGTCCCTCCGACTTTCACCTCGCCTGCGATGGCCGCAGCTACGCCCTGCGCCGTGTCGATCATCGGCGAACCGGTCCGCCGCTGCC
>JARRPA010000327.1:0-2550 GCA_037383305.1 Gemmatimonadota bacterium
TTTCATGAATCGGCCCGGGTTCGATGTCCGGCTCAAAGAGCAAGCCATTTTTGAGAATCCGGGGGTGCCCGGACTGCCCGACGTCGGTTTTCTCGCGGGCAACCTGGGGTACGAGACGAAGCTCTCCGAATACTGGGCGGGTGTCACGTGGGCGAAGCCGCTCGGACAGCGGCTCGGCCTGGGCGTCTCGACCTTCGTTTCCGTTCGCAACCAGCGGTCGCGGCAGAGCCTGAGTCTGCAGGGAATCAATGACGATGACAGGGCGACGGTCCTGAACTCCCTCCGGGACTATCGGTACAATTCGTGGCGAGTACTTCCCAAGGTCGGTCTCAGCTGGGAGGAGGATCGGCTCTCGCTCGGGATCGCCGTCACGGCTCCGGGTCTTCGGCTGTTCGGCGACGGGGACGAAACGGTGAGCCAGTACCTGGTCAGCCAGGTCGAGTCGCCGACCGGCCCTCCGGCTCCGGTGCTCGCGGTTCAATCCGCGGACGACATTCCGTCGGAATACAACTCGCCCTGGTCCGTCGCAGGCGGGGGGGCCTACTCGTTCTCGGAGGATACCCGCGTCCACGTCTCCGCCGAGTGGTTCGATGCCAATCGCCGGACCATTCTGGCGGTCGAGCCGTTCACCCCGGAGGCCGGAGGGGGGGAGCCGATCGATCCCTCCGTTTACCTCGCGATGAAGCCCGTGGTGAACTTCGCGCTGGGTGCCGAGCACCATTTTTCCGGGAGCTTGACCGGTTATGGGAGCTTCCGGACCGATTTCAGCGGAGCCGAGGAGCCGATTCCCACGGAAACGACCTTTGCGACCTGGGACCTCTACCACTTCGGAGCCGGAGTCCAGGCGAAAGTCAACCGGTCCGACTTCACGCTCGGCCTGGTATACAGCAGGGGGTCGGCGACGCGCCCGGGTCCGCTGGTGGACTTCACGGGCGGCAATGGCGACGGAACTCTCTCTTCCGAATCGATATACACCTACTCGCGTCTGACTCTGCTGCTGGGCTTACAGCTCGCGTTCGCACCGGACCTCGACATTGGATAGCCATCGCATGTTCCGGAGGATTCTCCTGCCCGTGGAGCTGACGGAGAAAGACGTCCGGGCCGCGAGCGCCGCCCGGAATCTCGCGCTCGCCCATCCGGAGTCGGACACGGAGATCGTGCTTCTGCACGTGATCGAGACCCTGGATCTCCCATTCGAGGAACTGGAAGATTTCTACGGAAAGCTGGAAAGTCGAGCAGTGGAGGTCATGGACGAGCTGGCGGCCTCCCTCTCCAGCGACACGATCTCGGTCGTCCACCGGATCGCCTTCGGGTCCCGAGTACCGGAGATCCTGGCGCAAGCGGATGAGATCGGGGCGGATCTCCTGATTCTCGTGGCCCGCCAGGTCGATCCCTCCGAACCCGGCTCCGCCTGGTCGGGGATCGCATACCAGGCAGCCATACTCTCGGGAGTCTCGGTACTGCTGCTGAAGTAGCTTGCCGGCGCCGGACCCGCTGGGCGTTTTCGCCCGCATGGCTCACTTTTCGGGCATTTTGCCACTCGGGGCCGCTACAACCTGCACCTCTGCACAAGAAAGTACGCTCTTTTCGCTCCGGACGACGTTCCGCGGCTGGGATCCGAATCCGGGACGAAGTCCCATAAATCATTGTCACCGATTCACCTCGGGTATCCGTATCCGGCGAGGACGGCCCTTCGCCCCCTTCCCGCACGATTCTCGCTCTCCTGCTCTGCCAATCGACGCACCGGCGGGCGTGATCCGCCGTTCCAGGCTGTTCAAGGGAGTAGAGAAGAATGAAAATCGTGACCCGGCTGGTCGAACGATTTCGAAGGGCGAGCTCGAACGAACGGGGTGTGGCCCTGTTCGTTGCCGCGGGGAGCATGCTGGCCCTCACGTCCGTCTGCGCCCTGGCGATCGACGTCGGGATGCTGTTGACGGCCCGCACCGAGGCACAGCGCGTGGCCGACAGTTCCGCCCTCGCGGGTGCGGGGGCGCTCGTGCAATCTCCACAGAACGCCGACCTCGCCACTCTGTATGCGCTGCGTTTCGCGTCGCTCAATACGATCGGGGGACAGACGGCCCAGGTCATCGACAGCGACGTGACCGTTGATCTGACCAACAAGCAGGTCACGGTGAATGCAGTCCGGACGGAGGCTCGCGGGAATCCCATGGGGACCTTCTTCGCGCGCATCTTCGGGGTCAACAGCGTGGATATCGGAGCCACGGCGACGGCCGAGGCCTCGAGCGCCGGGGGAATCACCTGCCTGCTGCCCCTCGCGCTGCCGGATCGCTGGACCGAGGGCTCGGGCACGCCGAACGACCCGGACGACTTCAATCCGGAGGCCGGCGACAGCTACATTCCGTGGGCCGAACCGGGCACCGATCCGGTCGTGTACAACGATTCGCCGACCGGCTACGCGGAGTCGGACGTCGGTACGCAGTTCACGATGAAGTCCAACAGCGCGAATGGCGAGTTGAACCCGAGCTGGTACTATCCCTGGCGCCCGCCGGGCCAGAGTGGCGCCGATGACTTCCGGGTGAACGTATCCGG
>JARRPA010000328.1:0-2547 GCA_037383305.1 Gemmatimonadota bacterium
GAAGTCCACGTTCTGGGGTCTGTCACTCGTCGCCGTCGTTTCCTTGTCCGCGGGTGCTTGCGCCTCGGCGTCCCCGAATGCCGAGTCGACGGAGGCCACCCCGAGGGTGATCGAGCTTCCGGCCGCCCGCGCGAGCCGGACGCTGGCGTCCTACGAACGGCCGGCGGAGAACCAGCAGTGTTACGATCGCGAAGCGGAGCCATATACGGCGATCGTGGACGCGCACTTTCATCCGCGGCCGTTCGGCGGGACCGCGATCGAGCCGACCGACCTCTACGACTACTTCGAGCGACTCGGCGTGCGGTTCGTGAACTACTTCGGGATCGGACAGGTGCTGGAGCTCGACTCCGGGTGCACCTACTACCTCGACTGTCCCGGCGTCACGGCGATGCCGAGCGTGAAGAATGACTTCGTGAACGGGATGGAGACCGTCGCCTACTCGCACGACAATCTCCACATCACGCTGTCGATGACTTTCATGGACCTGGCACACCCGGAAGAAGCGGCCGAGCGCATCCGGGAGTACGACCGGGAGTACCCGGGGATGTTCACGTGGGCGGGAGAGCTGAACGTCATCAAGCAGGCGCTGGTCCCCAACAACCACGAGCCTGCGACGCCCGCCAGCATCGACCGGTGGGCTCCCTTCATGCAGATCCTGCGGGAGCGCGGCATTCCGGTGACGCTGCATTCCGACCTCGGAAACGACGACAACCCCACCGAGTTTCTGTACCTGATGGACCACGTGCTCGAGACCTACCCGGGCAACAAGATCGTCTGGGCGCACATGGGCCTGTCCAAGGAGCTCACCTCGATGGATCCGGCCCAGCACGTCGCGCTCATGAAGGAGCGGCTCGACGCGTATCCTAACCTGATGCTCGACATCTCGTGGGACGTGCTGTACAACGCGTACCACCAGTGGGGCGACGTCTTCATTCCGTTCTTCAACGAGTATTCCGACCGGATCCTTCCCGGCTCCGACTTCGTCGCCGCCAGCACCAAGGACTTCGGTGAATACGCGCGCGAGCTCGAGATCACGAGCCGTGCGCTCCGGGTGCTCGATGACAACGCCTTCCGGCACATCGCCCTGGGTGAGAACTACTTCCGATTCCTGGATCTCGACTATCACGCGCCGCAGATCTGCGGCTCGTGATGCGAGTCTCCAGGGGCGCCGGGGCCTCGCGCCTCGGCGCCGTCGGCGCGTTCGCCCTGCTTGCGATGCTGACCGCCGTGGGCGAGGCCCGGGCGCAGCAGCAGGACACGATCCGCATCGGCGTGGAACCGAACCAGGACGACGAGGTCGAGGTCATCGCGATTCCGAGCGAGCGTGACGACGACTTCTTCTCGGGCAGCTCGCTGTCGCTCAAACCGCGCTCGTATCTTCTCGACCGAAGCCGGGACGTGAACCCGGACAACGTGGGGTGGTCGATCGGCGGCGGGGTCGAGTGGAAGTCCGGCTGGTGGCTCGACCGGATCCGGTTGGCGGCCACCGGCTCGTTCGCGCCGGTCGTCTATGGGCCCGAGGAGAAGGACGGGACGGGGCTGTGGCAGCCGGGACCCGAGGGTATCGCGGTCCTCAGTGAGTTGAACGCCACGGTCCGGTTCACGGAACAGTCGGGGCTTCGCGTGGGCCGCCAGAGATTCGAGCTTCCGTACCTCGGAAGCCACGACATCCGGATGGTCCCGAACACGTTCCGGGCGATCGCGGTCGGCGATGTCTCGACGGCGATCGACAACCTGGCCTGGATCGTCGGCTACGTGGACCGGATCAAGCTCAAGAACTCGGACGAATTCATCCCGATGTCCGAGGCGGCCGGCGTCGAGGACGAGGATCGCGGCGTGCTGATGGCGGGTGTGAAGTATCTCTTCCCCGGCGGTCTCGAGTTGTCGGCCACGAACCAGCACACCTTCGACATCTTCAACACGTTCTTCGCGAAGGCGGAAACCGAGGTGGCCCTGAGCGGGGCATGGTCCATCGGCCTCAATCTCCAGTACACGGACCAGCGAGATGTCGGCGACGCGTTCGACGGAGACTTCGAGACCGGCCTGCTATCGGGCAAAGTTGAGCTGAACTACGAACGGACGACCTTCAGGGTGGCGGCCAGTTCCACCCGGGACCAGCGCGGCATGTTCAAGCCGTACGGGAACCCCTCGAACTACCTGTCGGTGGTGTTCGATGACTTCGACCGCGCAGGTGAGGACGCCTGGCTCGTAGGCATCACGCAGGACTTCGGTCAGGTGGGGCCGGGTGAGCTGAGCACTTTCGCCAACATCGTCCACGGGAACACGCCCGACTCCGGGGCCAACGCGAGCCCGGACGAGACGGAGTATGACCTTACGGTTGACTGGCACCTCAACCGGTCCTGGTCGGACAGGATCTGGGTGCGGGTCCGAGGCGCGTACATCGACCAGGACGAGGACGTCGGCGGGGACGACTTCTTCGATTTCCGGATCATCATCAACTACGACTACGACATCCTGCAGGGAGGTTGAGAATGCGCTCGAGCTACTGGCCGCGTTCGTTCGGGATGGTTGTCGCGTGTCTGCTCG
>JARRPA010000329.1:0-2523 GCA_037383305.1 Gemmatimonadota bacterium
CCAATCGGCCCGCGAGAGCTCGAGCACGTATTCCCCGGCGGCGAGCTCGATCGGATTCGAAAGCGAGCGTAGTTCGCGAACGGGCTCGCCGTGGCTGGACTCTCCTTCGAATTCGACCGCCCGGATCCGGATGGCGGCCTCCTCCGGATCCGACCGAACGACGAGGAATCCCGTCGGTCCTTCCCGGGCGGCGGCCGGAGGATCAGCGGCGTTCTCGTCCCCGGCTCCTTCCCGGGTCCGCAGCAACCAGACCGTCGAAACCACACCCCAGAGAGCCAGCGCGCCGAGCCCGCCGAGCGCCGCGTTGCGCCATGTGAACAGCTTCGTCGCGCCGCCGGTGCGGACGGATTTCCTTTCTCTCTCCCCCGGGAATTCCCGTCCGGCACGCGACTGCAGCCACGCGGTGGCCGAGATGATCGGCAGCCCGATCAGGAGAAGCGTGAGTGCGAGAGAAAATGCCCACGGCGGAAGACCGAGGTTCTGGTTCAGTACATCCACGACCTGGAGGACGAGCCACGAACCTGCGGCGTAGAGGCCGACGACCGAGATGAAGGTGCGCCTCGATTCCCTCATCGGGAAGCCAGTCCCGTCCCATCGCCTGTCATCATGTGGCCTCGCCACCGATCGAGAAAACGGGCCGCCGGCGGGAAGCCCTGCGAACCGCCTTGAAATTAGGTCGGGGCGGGTGTCCCGTCACCGTCCGGCAGAATGCGGTCCTTCAGTCCTTCGTTTCGAGGATGCCGACCAGTTGTCCGAGGCTGGTGATAATCTCGCCGTCGATCGACTCGATCGCTTCGAGATAGTGGGGAGCGGCACGTCCTCCGACCAGGATCTTCGTACCGGCATCGGCATGCTCTCGGAGCGTCCGCAACCGGGCGGGCAGCTCGATGTCATCGATCGGGTACACGACGCTGAGAGCGATCACTTCCGATCGAGTCGTCGAGGCGACCTCCGCTATGTCCTGCGCCGGAAGACTCGTGCCCAGGTAAGACACCCGCCAGTTGAGTGCTGAGGCTGCCGCGCCGACGAGGAGCGCCCCGAACTCGTGAAGCTGTCCCGCCGGCGTCGCGACCACGATCCCCGGCGCGTCCGCCTCGGGCGAACAGGCGTTCATGATCGATTCCAGGACACGTCGGATCACGGCCGATGCCCGGTGTTCCTTTCCCGGAGACAGTTGGCCGTGTTGCCACTGATCACCGATCCGGGTCAGGAGCGGCCCGATGACTTCGTCGATCAGCACCGGGGCGGGAAGGGCGATGGTCGCCCGCATGAGGCTGGCCTCGAGCTCGCGCGGATTCATCGCTTCGACAGCCGCCAGACTGGCTTCGAGATATGGCTCGGACTGAAGGGAGACCGAAACGGGGTCCGGGGGAACGTAGAGCGCCTCGGCGTCTTCGTCCGCGAGCTCCTGCAGCTCGGCCGTCTGCAGATCAGCCACTTTGCTGATCCGGCGACCCGCCGTGGTGACGCGGTTCAGCAGCAGCAAGCGTTCGACATCCTCGTCGGAGTAGAGTCGATGCCCTCCCGAGGATCGGCCAGGACTGACGACGCCGTACCGCTTCTCCCACACGCGGAGGACGTCCGGGCTGAGTCCCGTGCGCCTCACCACGACCTGTATCGGATGCCGCTTCTCGGCCTCGGCCGCATTGGAATTGATCATCTCGTTCTCCGGGTCTGTCCGGTCGTGGCCCGCAACGTTGCCCGGGAACGATCGGTTGCTTCTCTATTTGTCGAGGGAAGGATGGCGAATGCACCGGTGCTTGTCAAGGCTATGTCGAAGAATATACATGGACAGAGTTGGCAGCGCCGAATCGACCGCTTCGGGAAGGGGGGGACCCCGGACAGGCGCTCGCGAGGAGCACCCGCCCGGGGGTTGTCACACCGGTGAGGCAACCGGTGCTTCGGGGAATCAGATCAGTTCGGGAGAATCTTCGACTCGACCCCCGGACGCTCGCGAGAACGAGCAGCAGCCGAAAGGACGCGTCGTACGCTCCGGGATCAATCCTGCTGGATGAATCCGATAGACTCGTCCTGGTCGACGACCAACAGCTTGAACGCATCGGCAGCCGCAGGGTCCGCCTGCGCGAGCAGTCCAGCAGCGATAACGAAATACTCATCGCCGGCCCCGAGGGCCGGGGTCGTGAAGGTGGTGACGAGCATGCCGCCCGACCGGATACCGATGGCGAGGGGCGAGCCCGCCGTCAGCGCGACTCCTGCGGTCCCGGTGTCCTCGAAACGCTCGAGGTCGGTGATCTCGGACGTACCGTCGTTGAGAACGTCGATGTCCACTGTCGGAGCGTCGGGACTGGCATGCACGATCCTCACGATCGCGTTTCCAGCGCCAGGATCAGCAAAGTCTTCGGACAGGGGCAGCACGCGGAACTGGTCAGCCGCGTCGTTCGAGGCCAGGAGACCGGCCGCTAAGGCGGTCACCCGCTGATTCGCCGCCAGCTCGACCGGACCGGTCTGGTAGGCGATCGGATCCGCCTCCGTCGAGGGATGAGCGCGCAGCTGGATGTTGTA
>JARRPA010000330.1:0-2494 GCA_037383305.1 Gemmatimonadota bacterium
GATGACGTGTTCGACGCCGGTGCGCCGGTGACGTTCATCGGCAGCGGAGATGATCCGGACGGAGCGGATCTCGAAGAGTCCGCCTTCGCGTGGAGCTCGGACGTGGATGGACCGATCGGGACCGGGCGGGAAGTATCGTCCGTGCTCTCGGCCGGCGAGCACATCGTGACCCTGACCGTCACCGATCCGCAAACGCTGCAGGCGACGGCGAGCGTCGCCATCACGATCACGCCGTAGCCGGGCGTTCGGCGGCCGGGGAATCGAGGCTTCCGGCTTCGAGAAGCACCTTTCCGAGGTTGCTGCGCGCGTGGATGTAGCGATGCGCCTCCACGGCTCCGTCGCGGGTCAGCGGAAAGGTGCGATCGACGACGGCGCGTAATCGATCGTGGTTCACGTCATCCAGAATCCGCTGGAGGTGTTCACGTAACATCTCTTCTCGCGCATGCAGATGCAGGAGATGAACACCGGAAATTCCGATCCCCGGCTGGATGAGCGAAAGCGGGTGGAATCGCGGTGTCGACAGCCACGCACGGGCGGCGCGGAACCAGTTCCTCGACTTGCCGGGCATGGCATCGCTGAACCCGTAGAACACGATCCGGCCGAGCGGCGCGAGCAGTCGCCGACAGGAGGCCGTGGCCGCCCCTCCGACGGCATCCAGCGCGACGTCGATTCCGCGCTCTTCCACGAGCGCGGCGACACCCGGTTCCCAATCGCTCCGAGAATCGAAGCAGGCCTCGGCACCGAGCTCTTCCGTTACGAACCTCCGCTTCGTCTGCGTTCCGGCCGTGCCGATTACGCGAAGCCCGGCCCGGGTCGCGAGCTGGACAGCCGCGGTACCGACTCCGCCGCCGGCTCCGAGAATGAGGGCTGTCTCCCCTTCTCTCACTCTCGCCGACTCGAACAGGCAGACGTGGGCCGTAAGAAACACGACCGGTGTCGCGGCCGCCTCGACCGCCGACAGGCCGTCCGGGCGGTCGAACACGGTCCGCGCGGGCACCACGACGTCACGGGCGTATCCTCCGTGGCGCAACAGCGCGACGCAGGGGTCGCCCTCCCGCCAGCGCTCTCCGTCCGTCCGGATGACCTCCTCTCCGACTCGCGTGACCCTCCCGGAGATCTCGAAGCCGGGGCTGTACGGACGGGCTGGGACGGTATCGTAGAGTCCGGCCCGCATGAGCAGGTCGGCGAAGTTGATGCCGGCGGCCTCCACTCGGATCGAAAGCTCACCCGGGGCCGGCGGAGGCAGTGGGATCTCGCGTTCGACGAATACGTCGGGCGGGCCATGCCTCTCGATCCGGATCGCCCGCGTCGTGCTCACGCCGTCGCTCAACGCGTGCAGGAGAGGGTTCCGAGATTCCCGTCGAACCAGGTCCCGGTGACGCGGGAAGGCGACGCCGCACGCTCCAGGATGATCCGGGTCGGGTTACCTCGATCATCGACCGTGACGAAGGAGAGCGAATGGGATTCCGGATCCGACCAGCCGACCGTGACGTCGGTAGGAACGTTCTCCTCGTCCTCCAGCTGAATCTCCCAGCCTCCGAATCCCGCGATCCGGCCGGCCCGTTCCACGAACGCGAAATCAGCCTTTGCCCGGAGCTGTCCCTCCATGAAGGCCTCGCAGCGCCAGCCACCCGCCCAGGACGCGGCGACTGCAACGTCCGGTCTCGTCGTGACGGATGGCGGGTTCAGAAAGGCTTCGGCCAGCAGGTGCGCCGCGCGTTGCAGGCCGACCCCCTGAGAAACATTCGCCGTCAGGGCCACAACGACCCCGGAATCGGGAAGGAGCAGCAGGTACGTCACGCCACCGATCGACCCACCGCCGTGGCTGACGACGCGGCCGCCATCGAAAGCGCGATCGAGGAACCAGCCCACCCCGTTCTCCGTCTCCTCTCCCGCTGCGGTCTTCTGCGACGTCCACATCATCTCGATGATCTCGGGACGGAGCAGGCTGCCATCCAGGTGAGCCATGCCGAAGCGGACCAGGTCGGACGGGGTCGAGAGAAAGCCCCCTCCGGCCCACTTGTAGCTGTTGTCCACGAACGGGCTGTTGTATATGCGGCCGTCGTCCGCCACCTGGTAGAACCGGGTGCGATACGGGACGATACTGTCGGCATGGTCCGCGACCGTGCTCATCATTCCGAGCGGCTCGAACACTTCCCGGTCCATGAACGAGAGAAACTCCTCGTCGCTCGCTCCCTCCACCACCGCGCTGAGCAGATTCCATCCATAGCTGGAATAGCGGAACTGCTCCCCCGGTTCGAACAGCAGGGAATCCTCCGCGAAGATCTCCAGGCCCTCGGCGACGGTGGCGTACCTCCGGGTGCTGAGAAACTCCTCACCGTCGTAGTGACGAATCCCCGCCAGGTGACCAGCCACCATTCGCGAAGTGATCGGCCAGCGCTTCTCCGGAAACGAAGGAACGTAGCGCTGCACCGGGAGGTCGAGGTCGAGTCGGCCGCGCTGGACGAGAAGGCCCATCGCGGCGGCCGTGAGC
>JARRPA010000331.1:0-2488 GCA_037383305.1 Gemmatimonadota bacterium
TCGGCGGCGTACTGCAGGGCTTCGCGCCAGTGCGCCCGGTAGTTGTCCATATGCGCCCGATCGGGTACGCGATCAAGCGCGGCCATGGCGGCCATTTCCTGCGCGCGGTCCTGGGCGAATGCCAGGTGCAGCGCCATTTGTTTTGCCGGATCGGCCGTCATCGAGAGCCGGGTCTCTTCCAACATCAATTTCACCTGGTAAACGGGCGAACCCGGCAAAGTGGTCGCCGACGATGCGGGTTCCGGTGCTCTATCACGGTCCGCTTCTGATCTGGGACAGCCTGGCGATCGGGGAGTATCTGGAGGCCGGCGCCATTGCGTTCCTCTTCTCCCTGGCAGAGCTGCTCGAAGGGTTCGCCGTCGAACGGGCCAACGCCTCTGTTCGGGCGCTCATGCGGCTGTCGCCGGAGGTGGCGATCGTCGTGCGAGAGGGCCGGGAAGTGGAGGTACCGGCCGCCGAGGTTGAACGGGGCGACGTGGTACTGGTCCGACCCGGCGAGCGCGTGCCGGTGGATGGCACGATCGTCGAAGGTGTCTCGGCCCTGAACGAGTCGGCCATCACAGGAGAAGCGATGCCTGTGGACCGGGGGCCGGGAGAGAGCGTGTACGCGGGCTCGGTCGCCCACGAAGGCTTTCTGCGGATTCGTAGCGACCGAGCGGCGTCCAGCTCGACGATCTCCCGGATGATCCGGCTCGTCGAAGAGGCCGAGAGCCGCCGTGCGCCGAGCGAGCGTTTCGTGGAGAGCTTCGCGCGGGTGTACACGCCGGCCGTGACGGTGCTCGCGGCTCTGGTGATCCTCCTTCCCGTGTTGATGTTCGGAGCGGATTTCGAGACCTGGCTTCTCCGCGGATTGACGCTTCTCGTGATCGCATGCCCCTGCGCGCTGGTGATCTCGACGCCCGTCTCGGTCGTCAGCGCCGTCACGAGTGCGGCGCGCAACGGAGTGCTGATCAAGGGAGGGGAGAGCCTCGAGCGGATGGGCGAGGTGGAGGTGATGGCGTTCGACAAGAGCGGAACACTCACGCATGGGCGAGCGGAGCTCGGGCAGGTTCATGCATTTCACGGCGTCGATCCCGATGAGGCCCTGATCGCAGCGGCGGCCGCCGAGGCGCGCTCGGAGCACCCGCTGGGCAAAGCGATCGTCCGTTCGGCCCGCAAGTTGGGCCTGGATTTCGAGTCGCGTCCGGTGGGCGGATTCGAAGCGGTGCCGGGCTGGGGCGTGCGAGCGATCGTGGACGGCGTGCCCTGGACGGTCACGCGAGCGGTCGAGTCCGATGAGCTCCCGGCGGGCGCCCCTCTGCAGTCGATGCGTCGCCAGGGCCGGACCGTAGTCCTTCTCAGCCGGGAAGGAACAGACGAGCACCGCGGTCCGGTCGCCCTGCTGGCCCTCGATGATGAACCGCGCGCCAGCCTCGCCGAACTGACGAGGGATCTTCGCGAGAGCGGCATCCGCCGGATCGTCGTCCTGAGCGGCGATCACGAGGCCGCGGTTCAGGTCGTCGGCCGTGCGATCGGGGCCGACGAAGTCCGGGCGGGCCTGCAGCCCGCGGAGAAGGTCGATGCCGTGCGGGAACTGGAGGCTTCCCACGGCGCCGTGGCCATGGTGGGGGACGGGGTCAACGATGCGCCGGCGCTCGCAGCTGCCTCCGTGGGCATCGCACTCGGGGCCGCGGCCTCCGATGCCGCACTGGAAACCGCCGACGTCGCGCTGATGGGCGATGACCTCGGCCGTCTGCCCTACCTCGTCGATCTGGCCCGGAAGAGCCGGCGGGTGATCCGCCAGAATATCGTCGTCGCGATCCTCCTGAAGACGATTCTGGCGATCGGTGTCCCGCTCGGATTCGTCTCCCTGATCGTAGCCGTTCTGGTCGGGGACATGGGTGCGTCGCTGGCGGTCACGGCGAACGCCATGCGGCTGGCGCGCGTGTCGTCCGCCGAATAGCCGAGGCGGGTGCCGTCGGCTGAGCCCGGGCCGGTCCTCAGGTCGTCAGCCCGGAGGGCCCGAGGCCATCGCATACGCGAACAGGTTGACACCCATTCGCAGTGCTGCCTCCCTCACTTCGGCTGGATCGCCGTGAACCTCTTCATCTTCCCAGCCATCTCCGAGATCGCTTTCGAACGAATAGAACAGGGCGAGCCGACCTCCCAGGAAGATCCCGAAGCCCCGGGCGGGCTCTCCGTCATGCTCGTGGATCTTCGGAATTCCGTCCGGGAACGAAAAGACGATAGCATAAATCGGGTGATCCAGCGGCACTTCGACCAGCGGCCGGTCGGGAAAGAGACGGGCAATCTCGCGGCGCGCCGAGGAGTCCATCCCGTAGTTGTCATCGATGTGGAGAAAACCGCCCGCTTCCAGGTACCCCCGCAGTCGCTCGAGATCCGTTTCGGAGAAGCGAACGTTGCCGTGGCCGGTCATGTAGAGGAAGGGGTAATCCCCGAGATCCGGATCCTCGGGGCGGACCTCTACGGGGCGCCGGGCGACGCGAAG
>JARRPA010000332.1:0-2488 GCA_037383305.1 Gemmatimonadota bacterium
CGCGGCCCGTCTCTCCTCGACTCTGATAGATAGACGCGATGTTGTTCATCGATCGGGAGTCGGTATAGATCCGGTTGGCCTGCTCGAATGCCGCCAGGGCTCCGTCTTCGTCTCCGGCCGCCAGCTTCTCGATCCCGCTGTTGTAGAGCGGGACCCACGCGTTGAATCGCATCTCCTGCGCCTGATCGCTGCACTGCGGCGCGGACTCGACGAGCATCTTCAGAGCAGAATCGGCTCCGGTGTAGTCACGGAGTCCGAGGTACGCGCGGGCCGCGAGCAGGTGAGTGCGCGGTTCCACCGGCGGGTCCGCATAGGACTCGGCGACCTTCTCGAGCGCACGGTTGTATCGCTCCGGCTTCGTCTGCGGATCATCCTTCCGGTTCGCCCAGGTCAGCTCCAGCTCCGCGCCTCGAGTGTACGCGTCCCCGCCCTCCACGCAGTCCTCCTGTGCGACCGCAGTCGAAGGCATCGCCAGAGGCAGAAGGAACAACACAGTGAACGCCACGCCGGCATACGTAAAGTGCTTTCTCATCATGGATACGGAAGTCCTTGTTCAATGACCGGATACGAGACTTTGTCGGCACGCCGCAGCCGAAGGCCGCGATCCCGACGATTTTCCATCCTGCCACGACTCGTCGGATCTCTGCAACCCACGCTACTGATACGCTCAATAGTTCTGCAGGTTTCCCGTGTTGAAAAGTACGACTGTCTCGCCCTCTCGAATCCGATCCTCGTTCCGCAGCGTGCGAGCGGCGGCGAGCACGGCGCCCCCCTCGATGCAGGCGTTGACCCCTTCGTTCCGCAAGAGTCTCCCCGCTTCCAACTGCATCATCTCGTCAGAGACGGCGACTGCGCCGCCATCGGTCTCCCGGAGCGCCCGGAGGATCAGCCGATCCCCGCGCGCTCGCGGAACGCGAAGTCCCCAGGCCTCCGTATGCGCGTCGGGCCATTCCTCTGCGGCTTCCCACCCCGACTGCCACGCTCGGACCATGGGGGCGCACCCCTCGCCCTGGACGGCGTAGAGGCGCGTAGCGGGGCTCGCGATCAACCCGATCATGGAGAGCTCCTCGAGAGCCTTCCAGGTGCCGATCAACCCCGTTCCGCCCCCCGTGGGATAGACGATCGCGTCGGGAGGACGCCAGTCGAGGGCCTCGAGAATCTCGAGTGCCATCGTCTTCTTTCCCTCGATCCGGTACGGTTCCCGCAATGTCGACAGGTCGAAAGCGCCGGTGCGCGATGCATCCTCCGCCGCGAGTGCACCGCAGTCAGTGATGAGTCCGTCGACGGCTGTCACATCGGCGCCGAAAGCCCGGCAGCGAACGCGTACTCCCGCCGGGGTGTCCTTTGGCAGATAGATCCGCGCGGGCACCCCGGCGCGCGCCGCATAGGCGGCGAGCGCGGCTCCTGCATTTCCGGCGCTCGGAATCACGAACTCGCGCGCTCCATCGTGCACGGCACGCGTCATGGCGGCCGAGAGTCCCCGGTCCTTGAAGCTGCCGGTCGGATTTCGACCTTCGTCCTTGACGAGCAGACGAATCCCCAACTCCCGCCCCAGGCGAAGAAGCGGCAGAAGTGGAGTATCCCCTTCCCCGAGGGTGATCGGCGCTTCCCCGGACCGGAGCGGAAGGAGTTCGGTGAACCTCCACATCCCGCGGGGGCGCTCCGCCCAGAGGCCGGCGACTTCCCGCCCGAGCTCCCCCAGAGCCTGATATCGCACGAGCTGAGGGCTGCCGCAGACTTCGCAGAGAGAAGCCAGCGGTTCGGCGTCGCTGTGCGCTCCGCATCCGCCGCATTCCAGTCGAAACCCCGATTCGGATTCACTCAACCTGGGCGTTCCTTTCCGGGTGAAGAGAGAGTGCGTTCAGGATCCGCCGGGCGGTTTTCGGACCGATGCCGGGCACCTGCGTGAGCTCCTCCACGTCCAGCCGCGCGATGGCCGCGGGACTCCCGAAACGGCGCAGGAGATCCGCTTCGCGGGTCGTACCGACCCCGGGCACCTCGCTCAGCACGCTCTTCAGCGTACGCTTCCGGCGGAGTGCCCGGTTGTAGCCGACGGCAAAGCGATGGGCTTCATCGCGGACTCGCTGGAGCCAGTGCAGCGCCGGGTCGAATTGGTCCAGCACGGTCGGTTCATTCCGCCCCGGGAGGTAGAGCTCTTCCCGCCGTTTCGCGAGTGCCGCCAGCGGAAGGTCCGACGCGCCGGCGCCCTCCATCGCCTGTGCGGCCGCCCCGAGCTGTCCGCGACCTCCATCGATGAGGACGAGATCCGGAAGCTCGCGTCCTTCGCTGACCCGTCGCTGGAAATAGCGGCCGACCACCTCCTGCATCATCGCGTAGTCGTCCAGAACTCCATCCGGGGTGCCGCGGATCCGGAATCGCCGGTATTCCTCCCGGCGCGGACGCCCATCCCGCAGCCATACCGCGCTTCCCACCGATTCCCGCCCCCCCAGTGTCGAAATGTCGAAGCAGAGAATGTCTCGAGGCGGCT
>JARRPA010000333.1:0-2485 GCA_037383305.1 Gemmatimonadota bacterium
GGTCCGGAGGTGAGCGAGAAATGCTGACGCTTCACGACATCATGACCACCGACCTCATCACCGTGAGCCCGGAGATGAACCTCCACGAGCTCGCCGAGGTGTTCGCGTCCCGCAAGATCAGCGGAGCGCCGGTCGTGGCGGGCATGGACATCGTCGGCGTCATCTCTTCGAGCGATCTGCTCGAATTCGAGTCCACGACTCCGGGCGCGCCCCGGCACCGAGCGGAGCAGAGCGAGTGGGGCGAGCTCGAGGACTCCAAGGAATGGGCGGGCGACGATCCGACTCCCTCCTACTACTACACCGACTACTGGGCGGATGCGGGAGCGGACGTGCTGGAGCGGATCGAGACGTCGGATGGCCCCGAGTGGAACCACCTCGGCGAACGGACGGTCGCCGAGGCGATGACGCCCTCCGTCTGGTCGGTGACATCGGACACGCCGGTCCGCGATGCCGCCCGCGTGATGCTGGACAACCGGATCCACCGGGTGCTGGTGGTCGACGACGGACTGCTCGTCGGAATCGTCTCGTCCAGCGACATCGTCCGCGCCGTCGCGGACAAGGGACTCTGCGACTAGCCCACTTCAGAACGCCGCGTTGAACCCCAGCGCCAGCCGCGCGAAGTCGCGCTCGAAGTCCCAGCCCAGCTCGCCCGTCAGGCGCAGGTTTCGCCAGAACAGCCAGTTCGCTCCCACGGCTCCGAAACTGTACGTCTGGATGAACGGGTTCTCGGGCGTGCCCTCGCCGACGCGGAGCGTGAAGATCGGCTGATCGGAGTCGACCCAGTTGTACAGCGCGCTGAGTGTCCAGCGCCCCGCCCTGCCGGACGGCCACCAGAGGACCTCGCCGAGAACCGAGTGCACCTCGGTGTCGATGGGGGCTCCGACGTTGTCGAAGAAGGGCTGGTCATCCGATCGATACAGGTACTGCCCGTTGATTTCCCACAGGTCGCCGAGTGCCAGCGACGCATCCGGCCCGAAGATCCAGGTGTCGTTTCTGACGTCGTTCGCGGTCTCATTGCCGTAGAATCCGAAGGCCCCGAGGCGCAGCGCTCCCAGAGACTGCGAATAGCGCAGATAGATGTTCTTTCCGGCGTCTCGATCGTACTGGCGCACGTCCCGCGCCTCGGTCAGGCCCTGGCCGTTCACGATTCCGAGCACGAGATCGCCGTTGGCCCAGGGCGACCAGATCGCCATCAGGCCCCGGTCGTAGGTCAGATCGGCGCGCGCGTCTCCGACCCGGACCCGGTAGGGCATGTAGTCCTCGAACTCGAGCCGCAGCTCCCGCTTGAACAGCGGATCGGAGACCTGAAACTGCCCCACCAGAAGCGCGATTCCGCTGCCCCACATGTCGGTGAACTGGATGTATGCGTCTTCGAGCCCGGCGATCTCGCCCCGCTCGCTGAGGAAGAAATACATGTACCAGCTGACGTTCCTGGCCAGGACGCCGCCCGTGAGCAGCTTTACGCCCCAGGGGAATCCGAAGTCGTTCGAGACCTCTTCGCCGTCGCTGCCCGCAACGCCCTGGCCGTACGCGTCGAACCGCACGGCGAGCGGCAGGTCCTTCATCAGCTGCAGCAGGGGGTCGCCGGTGTCGATCGTGTCCCGCGGCGCCTCGTCCACCGCGAACTGGAAGCCGTTCCCGGCGAAGTTGTCGCCGAACTCGGTCAGCTTCGGAAACGGCATGTGACAGAGATTGCAGCTGACTCCGTACTTGCGGGCGAAGGCGGGAATTTCGACCTCTCCGCTCGAAAAGGAGAGTCGCCCTTCGTGAACGGCGACGCCTGCGTCCCCGCCAGCGGAGCCCCCGACGCGAAGACCGCCATCGGCGGCGAGCGGGCCTGCCGAGAACAATACGGCGAGTGAACCGAGAATCAGAGGCTGAATCCGTTCGGCTCGCGTTCCCATCGCGTGTTTCCTCCCTGTGCCGTGGCCCTGCCGTCTCGACGGTCCCGGGCGGGGCCGCCTCCTGGAGGCCGTGCAATCGTCGTTCCTCGATGATCGGCGGCGGTCCGGGACAGAAGTTCGGGCGAGAGCCGGCGGGAAACCATGTATACTGCTGTCCTGCAATTACTTCAGAGACATCCTCACGGCAGGCACAAGGGGGGAGTACGAATGGACCGGCCGGATAACGGGTGACAGGTTGACCCGGCAGGATCCGTCGGACGGGTCAGATCGCCATCGCCTTCCGGGCCCGCTCGCGGCCCTCGCCCGTAAGCCTCAGCGTCCCGCCGGACCCGACCTCCACCAGATTCGCTCGCTCGGCATCGCCGACGATCCGATCCACGCGCTCCTCGCTCCACAGCATGTGCTCGGGCAGGTGGCCGATCCGGCACTCGATTTTCTCCTCGGGCATTCCCTCGTGATTCAACAGGTGGATCGCGAGCATCGACACGGCGAACTCCGTCCTCTGGCGGGCATGCCTCCGGGCCTGGGCCACGATCCCCCGTCCGGGTGCGAACAGGAACGCCAGAAGCGCCGCGACGATC
>JARRPA010000334.1:0-2474 GCA_037383305.1 Gemmatimonadota bacterium
GTCCCCGCCCTCGATCGAGTTGTACATTCTGGATTTCGACCGGTTGATCTATGGAGAAACCGTTCGGGTGGAATTCCTGCGTCGACTCCGCGACGTTCGTCCGTTCGATTCGGCGGAGGCCCTCATCAGACAGATGCGACGCGATGAACGGAGTGCGAGAGCCTGGTTCGCTTCCCAGCGTCCCCCCGGCGACTGATCGCCGTGCAGCTTTACTTCAGGCCGATACGACCGTAGTTTTATAGGCTTGTACGGAGCGTGAAAAAACAACGACGCGCGCCGGGGCCGACCTGGTCTTCCGGCATGTAAGGATGGAGCACCGATGACGCTGGATACGGAAGAGAAGCAGAAGATCGTCTCGACGTTCGGCGGTCACGAGAACGACTGCGGCTCCGCAGCCGTGCAGGTGGCACAGCTGACGAAGCGGATCGAGCACCTCACCGAGCATTTCCGCACGCATCCGAAGGACCATCACGGTCGCCGCGGCCTGCTGAAGATGGTAGGCCGCCGGCGTCGTCTGCTGGAGTACTTGAAGCGGGCGGACTTCGAGCAGTACCGGACGGTCATCCGCGAGCTGGGCCTGCGCCGATAATCGGCGTGCGGCATCCCGGGACGCGGCGGGCGGCGAAGCGCGATGGCGTTTCGGCCGACCGCCGCCTCTCTATTTCGGGACGCCGCGGTCCCCGCTCGCGTGCAATCCTGCCGCGCCGGACAATCGAACAGGCGCGGTGCACACGACGGAGAGAAGAGAAGCGAGGCACGCAGTAAGATGGCACATCGAATCGAAAAAGACTTTCATGGACGCCGCCTGGTACTCGAAACGGGTCGCATGGCGAGACAGGCGGACGGCGCAGTGTTCGTCCAGTATGGAGAGACGGCCGTACTCGTCACCGCGGTGGCGGAGCGCAAGCGGACTCACCTGCCGTTCTTCCCGCTGACGGTCGAGTACCGACCGAAGAGTTATGCGGCGGGCAAGTTTCCCGGCGGGTTCATCAAGCGGGAAGGCCGACCGGCCGACAAGGACATCGTCTCCGCGAGACAGATCGACCGGCCGCTTCGGCCGCTGTTCCCCGACGGGTACCAGAACGAGACGCAGATCGCGTGCTTCGTCGTATCCGCCGACCAGGAAAACGACGCCGACGTGCTGGCCATGCTCGGCGCTTCGGCGGCTCTGAGCATATCACCGATCCCCTGGAACGGCCCGATCGCAGGCGTGCGGGTCGGGCGGGTCGAGGGCGAATGGGTGATCAACCCGACCTTCGAGCAGCTGGATTTCTCGGATATCGACGTCGTCGTGGCCGGGACGCGGAACTCGATCGTGATGGTCGAGGGTGCGTCGGTAGAAGTCTCCGAGGCCGACATGCTGGAGGCTCTCGAGCACGGCCATGCGGCCGTCCGGGAGTTGATCGAGATCCAGGACGAGCTGATCGAGATGTGTGGCGGCGCGCCGCAGAAGTTCGAGTACGATACGCCGGAAATTCCGGCGGGTCTGCTGGAAGAGGTCAAGTCCCGGGCGGACAGTCGAATTCGGGAGGCACTGGCACTTCCGGTCAAGGACGAGCGGAACCAGGCGCTGTCGGCGCTTCGCGAGTCGGTGATCGCCGACCTCAAGGAGCACCCCGAGCACGCCGAGCATATCGACTTCGCGGTCGACATCCTTCGCAAGCTCGAGAAGCAGACGATGCGCAATCAGATCCTCGATCGCGGCGAACGGGTGGACGGCCGGGGACTGGACGAGATCCGACCGATCTCCTGCGACGTCGGGATTCTCCCCCGTACGCACGGATCGGCCCTGTTCACTCGAGGTCAGACGCAGGCGCTCTGCGTGACGACTCTGGGCACGGTTCAGGACGAACAGCGGATCGACTCGATCGACGTGCGTGAGGAGACATCGAAGTCCTTCATGCTGCACTACAATTTTCCGCCGTTCTCCGTCGGCGAGGTGCGTCCGTTCCGTGGTCCGGGGCGGCGTGAGATCGGGCACGGCATGTTGGCGGAGCGGGCCCTCCAGTCGCTGCTGCCCGCCTACGATGAGTTCCCCTACACGATCCGTATCGTCTCGGACATCCTGGAATCCAACGGGTCCAGTTCGATGGCCACCGTCTGCGGCGGTTCGCTGGGGATGATGGATGCAGGAGTCCCGTTGCGCGCACCCTGCGCCGGCGTAGCCATGGGCCTGATCATGGAGGGCGACCGGGTCGCGATCCTCACCGACATTCTCGGGATCGAGGATGCTCTCGGCGACATGGACTTCAAGATCGCCGGCACGCGGCAGGGGATCACGGCGATCCAGATGGATATCAAGGTCGAAGGGCTTTCGATCGCGACCATGCGAGAAGCCCTCGAGAAGGCGCTGACGGGCCGACTCCACATTCACGACGTCATGGGGCAGACCCTCGAGAGTCCGCGCACCGAGATGTCGCCGTATGCGCCCCGGATCATCACGATCCAGATCAACTCCGAGAAGATCGGCGAGG
>JARRPA010000335.1:0-4762 GCA_037383305.1 Gemmatimonadota bacterium
CCGCGATGTCCCCCGCGCCGGAGCACGCGGCCGTTCCAAGGAGTGCGAAAAGCACCATGCGCCGTGGAGAGCTTTTTCTGGCGTGAGACATGTCGTTCCATTTCCGTTTCGAAGAGTCGACCCCCGGCGGTCAAGCTGGCATGAAAGCCGGCGGCACGACAGGTCCGTACGTCGATGATGCGCGAAGGCGCGGCGACCTGGCTCGAGGGTCGCCTTGTCGCACCCACCGATGGGGCCGGGCCCCTGCTGCGAGGGCTGCGCTACGGTGACGGGATCTTCGCTACGCTCCGGATCGAAGACGGAGAACTGCTCGATGCGAAACGACATGCCGCTCGGTTGACACGGGGCGCCGAGCGGCTCGAGCTCGATCCACCGGAGGGATTCGAGACAGAGGCGGCGATCCCCGATCGACTGGCGGCGATCGCGTCGGACCTGTCGGCGATCGCCGCGGGTCCGGGTGCAGTCGACCGGCTGGATGGAGTGCTCCGCTGCCAATGGAGCGCGGCAGGTGAGTCACGAGGTTACGGGCGCGATCGAAGGTCGGTCGCTCTCGTCGAATATTCCCTCGCACCTGCGCCCCGAAACCCGGTTCTGCGGATCCTCCCCGACGGGGCAGTGGCGCCTCCGGCCATGCCGGGCATCAAGAGTTGCAACGCTCTCCCGCATGTGCTGGCCGCACGCCATGCGCTGCGACTCGGTGTGGACGAGGTCGTACGGGTTCATCGCGGGCGAATTACGGAAGGGGCGGCCTCCAACCTCTTCTTCGAACAGGACGGACGACTGCGCACTCCGACGGACGCCCTTCCCCTCTATCCGGGCGTGGTGCGCGAACGGGTCATGGAGGCGGCCGCCGCGCTCTGCATGGAGGTAGAGGAAGGCGAGTGGACGCCCGGGGACCTGCTGGAATGCCAGGGAGCGATGCTCACGAATTCCGTTCGGGGGATCGAGGTCGTGCGCCGGGTGGATGACCTCGAGCTGGGTCTGACACCGCGGATCCGGGAGCTCGTTTCCGCGAATCATCGGCAGGCGGACCCGGCTGGCTCCTGGACGCCGGCGCCGACACGCCGGAATCGGCGGCGGCCCTGATGCGAGGGCTCCTGGCTCTCGGTCGGACCCCGGAAGACGTGGAAGGCGTCGCACTCTCTCACACCCATCTCGATCATTCGGGCGGACTGCTGCGCTGGACTCCGGCTCGCCTGCTCGCACACGAGAATGCCGTGGCCGAGATGCGGAACCGGGAACCGGTTTCGAGCCGGGGGCGGGCCGCGCTGCGGCGCATGGGCGTTCCGGCTGCCGCGGTAGAGGATCTCGCGCCCGAAACCGAACCGGTCGGCGAGGCGCCCCTGGCGGGGGTGCCCGTATCGGATCCGGTGTTCGGCGCGGAGGGAATGCTGCCCGGCGACGATGGCTGGCACTGGCTGCTCGCCGAGGGACACGCCCCCGGTCATCTCATGCTCTTCCACGAGGAAGACCGGCTCCTGCTCTCGGCGGATCAGTTTCTGCTGAAATGGAAGTCGCCGCTCCGAATCTCGGACCCGGACGAGGACAGCTTCGGTCTTTACCTCGAGTCCCTGGATCGCGCGATCGGTCTCGATCCCGAGACCGTCTGTTCCAGCCACACCATCTCCGTGCGGCCCGGTGTGCCGTTCCTCGAGGAGCGGAGAGCGACTCTGCTGCGCCAGCTCGAGCGTACTTCGGTGACCATCGCAGCGGGAGCACGAACGGCGTGGGATGTAGTGGCGGCGGGCGAGCGGCGCCCTTCAGGCGGACTGCTCGTGCTCTTCCTGCGGGAGCGGTTCGCGATGCTCCGTCATCTCGCGTCGACGGGCGCACTCGGTCGGCGAGTGGTCGATGGCGTGGAGAGATTCGAGCCGGTCTGAGGAGAGCCGTCGATCAGGTCGTGACCGACGCCTCCGCCCCGAACCGCCGATCGACGTAGCCCTCGAGAATCTCGATGAACTCGGCCACGATCCCCTCACCGCGCAGGGTCGCGTGGTGCTGGCCGTCCACGTACACCGGCGCGCTCGGCTTCTCGAAGCTGCCCGGCAAGGAGATGCCGATGTCCGCATGCCGTGACTCGCCAGGCCCGTTCACCACGCAGCCCATCACCGCCACGCTCAAGGTCTCGACACCCGGATACGTGCCCCGCCATTCCGACATGCGTTCCTGCAGATAGCTCTCGATCTCCAGCGCCATCTCCTGGAAGAAGGTGCTGGTCGTGCGCCCGCAGCCGGGACAGGCCGTGACCTGGGGCTCGAAGCTGCGAAGGCCGAGCGACTGCAGAACCTGGCGCGCGACGCGGACCTCCTCGCTCCGGTCCCCGCCCGGCGTGGGGGTGAGCGATACGCGGATCGTGTCGCCGATCCCCTCGGCGAGCAGAATCGAGAGTCCCGCGGTGCTGGCCACGATACCTTTGCGGCCCATCCCCGCCTCCGTGAGGCCCAGGTGGAGCGGGTAGTCGGAGAGCGGCGCGAGGCGCCGGTACACGGTCACGAGCTCGCGGACTGCGGAGACCTTGGCGCTCAGGATGATCCGGTCGTGCGGCAGGCCGATCTCCTCGGCGACGGCGGCCGAGCGCATGGCGCTCTCGATCATCGCGTCGATCATCACCTCGTGCCCGTCGCGCGGCTCGGCGAGCCGGGCGTTTTCGTCCATCATCGTCGCCAGGAGCTGAGGGTCGAGCGAGCCCCAGTTGACCCCGATCCGAACCGGCTTCCCTTGCTCGATCGCGCACTCGACGATCCGCGCGAAGTTCGCGTCCCAGGTCTTTCCGCCCACGTTGCCCGGGTTGATCCGGTACTTGGCCAGCGCCGCCGCGCAATCGGGGTGACCGGGCAGCAGGATGTGCCCGTTGAAGTGGAAGTCGCCGATCAGGGGCACCGTCACCCCGGCGTCCGCGAGCCGGGCGGCGATTTCCGGCACCGCCCGGGCAGCGGCGGGCGTGTTCACGGTGACGCGGACGAGCTCGCTGCCGGCCTCCGTCAGGCGCAATACCTGTTCCACCGTCGATTCGACGTCGGCCGTGTCGGTGTTGGTCATCGACTGCACGACGATCGGGTGGTCACCGCCGACCGGGACCCCTCCCACGTGCACGACGACGGTCGACCGGCGGCGGCCGGACACTTCTTCCGTACGATTGAATCCCATGCGGCCGTCGTTCCTGGATTCTAACTCGGCGGGTGTCCGACGTTCCACCAGCGGCCGGAGATGCAAGAAGGGCCCCGGATCGCTCCGGGGCCCCGTGCGCCCGCCGGCCGGCGCGCTCGTCGCACTGTCCCGGCCTTCGGCGTCTTTCGTTCGCGGTCGCTTCGCTACTGATCTCCGCTCACGCCCGACGGGCGCCAGCCTGCTTGAGGAACGACTTGAGACGAGAGTCGACGGTCGACCTTCGCTCCCGCTTCATCTCCTGCTCGAACGCGATCCGGTTGGCCACAGTGGCGTTCCTGATCCAGCGCTCGGTGATCGCCGGCCGGTGCAGCATCGCTCCGGCCCGTACGCTTCCCGATGCGTGTGCCGCAGCGGCGGATCCTCTCATCGATTCGATCATCCGTCCCTCACTTGGCCATAACTGCGTCCCGGGCGCGAACAGTGCGACGCCGCACGCCAGCGTGTCCGCACGCGGAAAGTTGAAGGGGCCGTTCAACACTCTCTTAATTCGAACCCCGGGAAGTCGGGGGGGCCGGTTTTCCACGGCGACTCGCCGGTTCTACACCAGTTTCCCCGGGGGCGATCCAGTTTTCCACATAGACCGCAACATATTGTGCTTCCAGAAGTGTAACCCTACCAGATATTGGGGTCAAGCATCGAGTGCGGCGGCCAATCGACGGGCGGCCTCCCGGAGCAGATCCTCCGATTTGCAGAAGGCGAAACGGACGAGGTGCCGTCCATCTGCGGGGTCGGAGAAGAAGCTGGACCCGGGCACCGGAGCGACCCCGGCATCTTTCGCGAGGCGCAGCGCGAATGCCGTGTCGTCTTCCCGGGAGATCCCTGAGAAGTCCGCCAGCACGTTGTAGGCGCCCGACGGCGGCCGACAGCGAAAGCCCGCCCCCTTCAGGGCCGAAACGAGCAGGTCGCGTCGGGTTCGATAGCTGGAAGCGAGATCCCGATAGTAGTCGTCCCCCAGCGTCTCCATCCCGATGGCCACGGCCTGCTGGAGCGGTGCCGGCGCCCCCACGGTCAGAAAGTCGTGCACCTTTCGAATCGCGTCGCTGGCCGCCTCCGGTGCCACGATCGTGCCCACGCGCCATCCGGTGACGCTGAAGGTCTTCGAGGCGCCGCTCACCGTTACGGTTCGATTCCGCATTCCGGGCAACCCGGCCATCGGCAGGTGCTCGCCTTCGAAGAGAATGTGCTCGTAGATCTCGTCGGTGATCGCCCAGGCATCGTGACGCTGGCAGAGCGCTCCGATGACCTCAAGCTCGGATCGTGTCAGGACGTGGCCCGTAGGGTTGTTCGGGGTGTTCAGGACGATCGCGCGCGTAGCCGGGGAGAACGCACCGGCCAGCCGGTCGAGGTCGATTCCCTCCCCCGGCCTTACCGGTACGAAGACAGGTTTCGCGTCGCACAGGATGGCGTCCGGACCATAGTTCTCATAAAACGGCTCGAGAATGATCACCTCGTCGCGGGGATCGACGAGCGCGAGCATCACCGCGACCATCGCCTCGGTGGCCCCGCATGTGATCGTCACGTGACGGTCCGGGTCCACCTCGAATCCGTACCATCGCTCATCACTGGCGGCGACCGCCTCCCGCAGCCGCGGCGC
>JARRPA010000336.1:0-2443 GCA_037383305.1 Gemmatimonadota bacterium
GCTACGTGCTGGGAGATGAGGCGTGAGCTACCGCCTGCTGGCGTGCGACATTGACAATACGCTGGTCCGGTTCCCGGATCCGCCCTCGCCGCGCGTAGAGCGGGCACTGCGTGCAGCTGCCGGCCTGGGCGTGACCGTCTATTTTGGTCAACGCAAAGGTTCCGCCAGCACCTCGGATCTCTCCCCCCAGGCGATTCGGGAGACGGTGGAGGCAGCCCTGGCCTGGCGATCTTCGACATGGTGGATCGCCCGGACCTGAAGTTCCCGGCATACGCGGGGCCCCATGAACGGGGGGCAATCGGCGTGCCACCCGCTCTCGTCCCTTCTGCCGTTGTAAATACCTTATCGGAATAGAGTTGACGCTTGTCGTTCGACGCGAATCGCAACCTCCGACCGTTCGGAGACGGGACGACATGTATCGGAACCGGACACTCGGAATCCTGTGACCGTCACGCAAGCCCCGGAACTTCCCCTCCTGTCAAAAGACCCCGCGAGCCGCAGGGCCCGCGGGGTCTCCCGCCTTGCCGAAGGAGGAAACGGCTTCAGACTGCGTCTTCCGGAAAATTCTCCAGGACGTCCTTCAGCTTGTTGAGGAAGAACGCGGCCATCGCTCCGTCCACCACTCGATGATCGTAACTGAGCCCGAAGTAGGCCATGTGGCGGATGCCGAGGGCGTCGTTACCCATCGCGTCCTGTATGACCACGGGGCGCTTTTCGATCACCCCCGTGCCGAGGATCGCGACCTGCGGCTGATTCACGATCGGGGTTCCGAACAGGTTGCCGAATACTCCGACGTTGGTGATCGTGAAGGTGCCGCCCTGAATGTCGTCGAAATCCAGCGTCTTCGTGCGCGCTTTCTCGGCGAGTTCGTTCGCTCCCTCCGCCAGTCCCATCAGCGACAGACGATCGGCGTTCTTCAGCACCGGTACGATCAGTTCCTTGCCATCGTTCACGGCGACGGCGATGCCGATGTTGATGTCGTTGTGGTAGACGATTCGCGTGCCGTCGACCGAGGAATTGAGAATCGGGTACTCCAGAAGCGCCTCGGTGACCGCCTTCATGATGAAGGGTCCGTACGTCAGCTTGACGCCCTGCTCGGCGAACTTGCCCTTGAGCTTCCGTCGGAGCTTCACGACGTGCTCGAAATCGATCTCGTTGACCGAGGTCACGTGGGCCGAGATCCGCTTCGACATGAGCATGTGCTCCATCGTGCGGAGCCGGACCCGGTTCATCTCTTCCACCCGGTCGCCCTCGCGGATCGGCACGGCGGGAATCCGGATGTCGAGAGTCGCGCCGTGAATCGGTACCTGCATGTGGCCGGGCTGCGTCGGGGCCGGACCGGTCGAGTCGACGTCCACCGGGGGAGCGCCACTCGTCGCGGCAGTCGTTTCGGGCGTCGTCGAAGGAGCCTCGGACGGTATCTCTCCCCGCTCCCGCGCATCGATATAGGCGGTGATGTCGTCTCGAGTGACCCGGCCCGAGACGCCCGTGCCCTCGACGGCGGAGATGTCCACGCCGTGCTCCTCCGCGATCTTCCGAACGAGCGGCGTGCTCCGGGTCCTGAGCCTCTCCTCCCGGGAGTCCGGCTCGGCCGGTGGCGTCGACCCGGCCGTTGCGGCATCGGTGTCTCCGGTCGCCTCGGGCGCGGGAGAGGGCGTCGGATCGTCGTCGGGCTGAGGCGCGTCAGCTTCCGCACCCTTCTCCGAACCTTCGTCCGCCTCGCCAGCCGGCGCGCTCTCTTCCGGGCTCGACTCCGCGGCCGCACCGGCTTCGGTCTCGATCCTGGCCACCACCGTATTGACCTCGACTGTGGCGCCTTCCTCGACCAGCACCTCCGTCAGGGTGCCGCTCGCCGGCGAAGGAATGTCGGCATCCACTTTGTCCGTCGAGATCTCGAACAGGTCCTCGTCGCGCTCGACGCTCTCGCCAACCTGCTTGAGCCACTTCGTCAGGGTGCCCTCGGCGATGGACTCGCCCATCTGGGGCATGATCACGTCGACCTTTGCCATCTCAGTCTTCCCTTCTGGTCAGTATGCGAGCAGCCATCTTGCGGCCGCGACGATGTCTTCCGTCTGCGGGAGGTAACGATCCTCCAGCGTAGGCGCGTACGGAACGGGCGTGTCCATGGCCGTGACCCGTCGAATCGGCGCGTCCAGCCATTCGAACGCCTCCTCGCAGACTTGAGCCGTGATCTCTCCTGCGAATCCCCCGAATCTGGGGGCCTCGTGTACGATCAGCAGCCGACCGGTGCGGCGAACGCTGTCGACGATAGCTTCGATGTCGAGCGGTCGGATCGAGCGAAGGTCGATGATCTCGATCTCCGCGGTTTCAGAAACCTGGGTGCCGGCCTTGCTCTCGACCGTCCCTTCAAGCATCACCCTTCCGGCGAGGATCAGAGCTTGCGCCCTGGACCGGGACGGCGCGAGGCCACGCTCGGCGAGCT
>JARRPA010000337.1:0-2440 GCA_037383305.1 Gemmatimonadota bacterium
GGGCAGGGTGCCGGTCAGACGCAGGCTGTGGGAGATACGATCCGCCTCGCTGGTCCCGGTCTGATCCGAACGATCGGTCCGTGAATCGTCGAGCTGGTAGGTGAAGTTGAATCCGCTGCTCAACAGGAATACGAAACTCAGCGATCGGGTCAGCGTGCGCTGACCCTGGTCCTGGCCCGTGGTGGTCTCCACCCGGCGGTCGCGATCCCTCCACGTCGCCGTGATCGAAACGTTCCGGAAGAGGCTTTCGAGTCCCTCCGGGTACGGCACTTCGCGCCACCGCAGGCTGATCCAGGGCCATTCGGTGTCCCGAGTCAGACGCGTACTTCGGGGTGTGATCACCTCGTTGTTGGTGACAGCGTAATTGACCTCCGTCTCGAGGTCCCACGGAAGTTCGTACCCGCCGCGGGTGGACCACCGGGTCGCACTGCCGGCGGCTGAAGCCGTGTCCGAGCCGATGATGCGGAGGTCGTCGAAGCCCGCGAGAACGAGCTGTTGCCCGAAAGTCGGGTTGATGTTGCGGCGGTCGTAGCTCGAGTTCACGACCCGCGACCAGTCGATGCGCACCGGTTGGATCCGATCCCAGATCTCGCGGAAACCCTTCCAGACGCCCGAAGCGTTCCGGTGCTCCGGTACACCGAACGCAGTCGCGAGACTGAGCGGGAGCACGTCCATGTTCAGGCCCACGTCCCTCTCGAACGCGACATCCCTGAGCAGAGTGGAATCGCCGGGTACCCCCTCCAGGATCTCTGGCGCCTCGATGTACGAGACGTTCCGCGCCGCCCGGTACAGGGTGTTGATCGTGAGGCGGGGCTCGAACCAGGAGGAGAGATCGGGTTGCCAGCTGAAATTGCCCCGCAGGTTCCGAGTGGTTTCCCAGCCGGTGTTGATACCGAACACTGTGTTCGATTCATCTTCGAGAATCGATCGGGCGGTCGCGCTCTGAACCCGAAGGCTAGGGTTGACCAGGTCGCGGGTCGACGTCCACGCCAGCCCCGCGACAATCGAAGGAAACGGCTGAAGCTGGATACCGGCAGATGGCGAAAGCACGAATTTTCGGTCGACGGTCGGGGCCACGGTGGAGTCGCTGGAAGTCGACACGCTGGTCACATAACGCCTTCGTTCGTCGCGCGACTGATTGAGGTTCATTCCCAGCCGAAGATCCCTGGGCGTCCAGCGGAACCTCAGATCTCGCAAGTTCCGCATCAGCACGCTCTGGGATAGAAACGATGGAAGTCCGTCGATCGCCGACTTCAGGAATCCCGGAAGCAGCGAGAAGGAGGCGTCGGCCACCGGGCGTGACCAGTTCGCGACCGCGTTCCACCCGCTCCCGTCGGCCTGTGTCTGCGTCGTCGTTGCCGCCGAGGTTCGATAGGAATATCCCAGCCGCAGACCATCGATCGTCGCGCGCGCCAAAGTGCTGTTCGATCGGGTCTCCTTGTAGAGCCCCACGTTGAACCGGGTGAGCTTGCTCTCGGGAGTCCTGAGGTTCTCGATCTCAGAGGCGAACACATCGGTCTCGCGGAGGAAATAGGGGCTCTCGTTCGCACTCTCGTGCTGAAATTCGAAGGGGATCGCAAGCCCCGTTCCCCCCGGAAGGAACCGCCCGAGCTTCGCAGCCACGCGCGTCGAGTAGTCGCTCGTGTTCACGTAGGGCGGCGCTTCTCCCAGCTGACGGTAGAACGGGTCACGCCTCCCGTAGGTCCCCTCGACCGTCATCACGTCCGAGATGTCGACCCGTACCGTGCCGCGGAGGGCCGACCCCGTCTGATCCGCTGCCTCGTCGATCCGTATGTCATCGATCCAGACGCGTCCCTCCCCCACGGCTGAGCCACCGGGATTCTCGATGCCCAGGGCGATCTCCCGAATCGCGGAAAGATTCGGGGCCCGCGACCGGTCGTTGATCACGACCGCCAGAGTGCTGTCCCCGTCCGGGAACACGTCCACGTCCCAGAGTACGAAGGTGGTATCGCTGGGAAGGGAGGAGCCGGCGTCCACGATCCTCTGCTCGGCCTCCGTCCGCAGCTGAATCCACCGTTCCAGGTCGATGAATGTCTCCGGAAGCCAGTCATCCGTCGTCGGAGCTCCGGCCGGTGGCGTGAGCTTCGTCCGGTAGAGATAGAAGTTGAAGGCGTCGAATCCCAATCTTGCGTAGAACCAGAGCGGCGAGTCGAGGCCCCACTCTCCTTCGACGGCGAGATTCCAGATCCGCAACCTTCGGTAGGTCAGGAAGTCGCGCGGGCGCTAACCCCGCCTTCGCATCTCCACAGGTCCACGGAGCCGCTCGATGCCGCAACAGCACCGATCAGAATGCAACCGAAGAATATCATAGAGAATCCTATAAGATTGGCGATGGCATCGGTTTTGCTGAGTCCCTTGAACCAGCCGGCAGGGATATCATAGATCTCAAGACACCGCTCCGGTAGCGGCTGCTTTTCTG
>JARRPA010000338.1:0-4013 GCA_037383305.1 Gemmatimonadota bacterium
TCGACCAGCGAGTTCGGATGATTCGCCACGAACAGAACGGGACCGGTAGCGGGCGGCGTCTGGCCCACGACCCGGATCCGGTAGAAGATCCGGGCGGCGGCGCGGGCGAGGCGCGCGGAGTTCTGGAACAGCCAGCCGCGGCCAGCCGTGATTAGCTCCCGGTCGCGAGATTGCCTGCGAACCGGCGCAGGCCCGCGCGGTCGATGGCCGCCTCGAAGCGAGGCTCGCCCACCAGGTCCTCGACGCCGACGATCGTGAACAGCGAGATGAGAATGCCGTCCTTCTCGTCCTCGGCGATCATCCGATCGATCTGGTCCAGCACGCCCTCCCGGTCGCCGAGGAGAAGCAGCCATTCAGCCGCGAGCCACGGCCGCATCGTCCGGGGCGACAGAGTCTCGATTGCGCGCAGCGCCCTTCCCCGCTCGTCTGCATCCCGCACACCCGCGATCAGGTCCGACGCGAGGTCGGCGGCGCTCTCTTCACCTTCGAGGACGAACCATCGGCGCGCGAGGGACTCTGCCTGCTCCCACTCTCCGAGCCGGGCACGGACGTGGGCCGATCCTGCCAGCGCAGTCTTGAACTCGGGATCTACGCCCAGTGCCCGATCGAACGTATCCGCGGCGTCGCGCCAGCGCCCGGCACTCATTTCGACCTGGGCCGCCGAATTGAGGGCATGCAGGGAAAACGGATCCGCATCCACCGCCCGCTGCACCCAGACCAGGCCTTCCTCGAATCGCGCCTGGTCCGTCAGAAACTGACCGTACCAGGTCAGGCCCGGTGGGTAGTCCGGGTCGATTCGCAACGCGCGCTCGAACAGCCGATCCGACTCCTCCCACGCCCTGTCGAATTCGAACAGCGTGGTCGCGAGGGTATACATCGCCTCGGCGTTTTCCGGGTCGAGCCTCAGCGCGCGCCGGGCCGCGCGCTTCGACCTCTCTGCCCCGTCGCGGAACGAGTACTCGGTCCACCACGGCATCGCGTTGTACGCCGCGGCGAGTCCGACCCAGGCGGGCACGAACAGGGAGTCCCTGGCAAGCGCCGCTTCGAAGTACTCGACCGCGTTCCGAAGCCCTTCGGGGCTGCGGGTCGCCCAGCCGTGCCGCTTCGAGATCGGAAGTACGAACCTGAGTCGGTACCATCCCGCCGGCGGCATCCACGCCGGGCTCCCCGACCTCGTCGGGTGCAGTGCCCGTGGCCATCGCCCGCGCGACCGCTCCCGCGATCTCCTCCTGAATGTCGAACACGTTGTCGGCTGTCAGCGACCGGTCCCAATCGCTCGACCATACGTGAAATCCGTCGCGCGCATCGATGAGCTGCGCCGTCACCCGCACGCGCCCACCGGCACGTCTCACGCTGCCCTCCAGGATCGTCTCGACGCCCAGGGCCTCTCCGATTTCCCGCAGATCCTGGTTCTCGCCCTTGTATGCGAATGAGGAGGTGCGTCCGGCGACTTTCAGGTCTGGCACCCGGGCGAGCGCGTTCAGCAGTTCTTCCGTCAGGCCGTCGCTGAAGTACTCGTCGGAAGCCTGTTCGCTCATGTTCGCGAACGGGAGCACCGCGATCGACTCGTAGGCACCCGACTGCCCTTCGCCCTCCTCTGAAGCGTCCCGGACAGTGGACTGCCAGCCGAGCGCCCACCAGACCCCGTACTCGGCCCCCGGCGTCGTCGCCCCGAAGGACACGCTGCGCCCGATGCCGCCCCAGACGAGGAGCGGAAGCGCTCCCGCGATGCCGCCCGCGAGCTGCGCCAGGACGTATCCCGCGGCGTGCGTCGTCCGAAGCTTGCCGTTCCGCCAGAAGGCGAGGGTCACCACCGGGTTGAGCTTCCCTTCCGGATCGATCCGGGCCGGATCTTCATCTCCGCCCCGTATGGTAGCCGGGGCCCCCATTGGGCACGCCGAGTTCCTCCACCAGCGCATCGAACCGGGGATCGCCCCGCAGGGGATCGAAGCCGGGCCAGCAGCCGATCCATACGGCCTCCGGGGCGCGGGTTCTGAACGCCTCCTCGACCAGGAGAATCGCCTTGTCGAGATCGCCGATCAGTGCATAGTACTCCGCGAGCGGGAACGATGTCGTGGCCCCGATCCGATCGATCTCGTCGAGCAGGGCACGCGCCGTGGCCAGCGATTCAGGGGTCGGATGCTGAACCGCCTCGACGATTTCCACCATGCGCAGCGGATCCGGCAGGCGAAACGCCGACCCTGCGTACGGAGCGAATCCTCGAGCCTTCGTCCAGTCCTCGGCGAGTAGCGCCAGGAAGAGATTCGTGCTGTTGATCGCTCCTGCGCCCGGGGAAAGTTCCGAGGCCCGGCGCGTCGCCACGCGGGCCTCGTCGAGCTGCCCATCCACGGCGAGAGCCGAGCCCAGCGCCCACCAGGTCATCTGGGACATCGGATCCACCTCCACCGCGTGTCGCGCACGTTCTTTCGCGGTCTCCGTGTCCCCCACGAGCATGGCCAGGTCGGCCGCCCAGTGCCATACGGGCGTATACCCGGGATTCAGCTCGATCGCCTTGTTGAACAGGCGCTCTGCCTCCGTCAGGTCCCAGTCGAACTCCATCGCGATCAGGCCGAGGCTCGCGTGTCCCTCGGCCAGATCCGGTGCCAGTTCGACGGACCGGAGAGCGGCCGCCCGGGCTCGATCCACGACTTCGCGGGAGTCGCCGGTGACGAAATACGCGTATGCGTCGAGTGCATCGGACAGCCCAGAGTACGCCAGTCCGAAGTTCGGGTCGGCTTCGATCGCCTGTTCGAAGTACGCGAGGGCGGAGGTGATGCCCTCGGAGGTGCGCGACGCCCACGCGTGCCGACCGAGCAGATAGTAGTCGTACGCCTTCAGGTCTTCGGTCCGCCGCTGGGCCACGGCGGGGTTCGAACCACCGGCGATCGTCACTTCCAGGGCCTGCGCGATCGCGGCGGAGATCTCGTCCTGGATCGCGAACACGTCATCCAGCTCGCGGTCGTAGGTCTCGGACCATTCGTGGAAACCGTCCGAGGTGTCGATCAGCTGAGCCGTGACCCGGACTCGCTCCCCCGCCCTGCGCACACTTCCCTCCAGCACGTACGCCACACCCAGCATCTTCCCGATCCGGCGGACGTCTTCCTGCTCGTCGCGGAGCGCGAACGAGGAGGTGCGGGCGGTCACCTTCAGCTCGGCAGAGCGGGCCAGCAGGTTAAGGATCTCCTCGGCCAGTCCGTCGCTGAAGTACACATCCGCCTGTTCGTCGCTCATGTTCAGGAATGGAAGGACCGCGATCGAGGCGGGCGGGACCTCGAGCTCGCCGATGACACTCTCGGGAGTTCCGGCTCCCACCGCGGAATCGGCCAGCTCGGATTGCGGCCCTTCCAAGGCTGCGGTCCCCGGTCGGTCCAGCGTCAGCCACAGACCGATCGCGAACATCGAGACGCCGATCAGGGCGATGATCCCCGACGGCCACCGCCGGGTCACCGACAGAGATGCGAGCTCCTCTACCTCGCCGGAGGTCAGCGTGTCCGTCCGTGTCAGGCCGTCAGGTGTGCGCTCGAACGCCCAGGCGAGCACCAGCGCGACCGGAAATCCGACGATGGCGAGCACGGTGACGACGGTCAGCAGCGTGCCGGGGAGACGGAGGCCCTCGACGAGGAGATCCACGACCTGCAGCAGGACGAAGGCGCCGGCCCCGTAGGCGCCCGCGACCTGGAAGACTCTCCGACGCCTGAGCTCGGCGAACAGCCGCTGGTAGGATCGGGTTTCGGACATGCGCGCCAAGATCGCCGCGGGGAGCGACGCACGGCAAGGAAGATCAGGGCTGCAGGCCGAATCCCAGCATGAGTTTCCGGTAGCGCGGATCGTCCCGAAGGTCGCCGGAATCCGGGGCCGACCGCTCCAGGGTCTCTACATAACGAGCGAAAAAGAAGGGAAATCCCTCGTCTCCCAGTACCGCGAGCGAGTCGCGCGCCATGCTCGCTAACGGAACGGGCATACCGTTTCGAGACGCCAGGTCGATCATCGAATCGTAGCGCCCGGGCTCGGAC
>JARRPA010000339.1:0-3811 GCA_037383305.1 Gemmatimonadota bacterium
CGACCGCAAGTTTAGATGAAGCTAAACAGGGTGCGCATATGACGGCGCGTCGGCAGGCAGGACCCATCCGTCTTCCGGGCCTCTCCGCCTCCGCAGCCGACCAGTCCGATCGAAACCACGGCAGTCGCCGTCGCGAGCCAGGGGAGGCCCGGAAGACGGATGGGTCCTGCCTGCCGACGCGCCGTCATATGCGCACCCTGTTTAGCTTCATCTAAACTTGCGGTCGGTTGATTCAATACCGCTGGGGTGGCGCGGCGTCAATCGGAAGACCGACTCCGCCTTCGCCACGTTCGGATGCACGCGGCCCCGGCACGCCGGGGGCGCGCCGGGGCCGCGGACCGCCGATCAGACCTCAGTCCCGCTTGCCGATCGACACGTACTTGCGCTCGTCGTAGCCGATGTAGACCTGGCGCGGACGGGCGATCCTCTGATCGCTGTCCTGCAGCATCTCCAGCCACTGCGCGAGCCAGCCGGCCGTGCGCGGAATCGCGAACAGGACCGGGAACATGGCGACCGGGAACCCGAGCGCCTGGTAGATGATCCCCGAGTAGAAGTCCACGTTCGGGTAGAGATTCCGCGAGACGAAGTAGTCGTCGTCCAGCGCGATCCGCTCCAGCTCAATCGCGATGTCGAGCATCGGATTCGTGCCCGTGACCTCGAACACCTGGGGCGCGAGCTCGCGGAGGATCCGGGCGCGCGGATCGTAGTTCTTGTACACGCGGTGGCCGAAGCCCATCAGGCGGAAGTCGCCGGCCTTCACCCGCTGGATGTACCCCGGGATGTTCTCCACCTTGCCGATCTCGCGCAGCATGCGGAGCACCATCTCGTTGGCGCCGCCATGGAGCGGGCCGTACAGCGCGGCGGCTGCCGCCGAGAGCGCGCAGTACGGATCCGAATGCGAGCTGCCCACGGCACGCATGGCGTTCGCGCTGCAGTTCTGCTCGTGATCGACGTGCAGGATGAACAGGACGTCGAGCACCTTCTCCAGCGTGGGATTCGGCACGTACTTCGTCTCGGAGGTCCGGTACATCATCGAGAGGAAATTCCCGGCGAAGCTGAGCTCGTTGTCCGGATAGACGTACGGAAGCCCCCGGCTGTGCCGATACGCGAACGCGGCCACCGTTCCGACCTTCGCGACGAGCCGCTGGATCTGCTTCAGCCGGATCTCCGGATCGTCGATGTCCCGGGCCTCTGGATAGAAGGTCGAGAGGGCAGCGATCGCGCTCACGAACCTCCCCATCGGATGGGCGTCGTAGCGGAACGCGGCCATCAGCTCCTTCATGTTCTCGTGGAGGTACGTGTGGTGCGTCACATCGTACGTCCAGCGATCCAGCTCATCCTTCGTCGGCAGCTCACCGAACAACGTCAGGTATGCGACCTCCAGGTAGTTGCTCTTCTCCGCGAGCTGCTCGATCGGGTAGCCCCGGTAGCGGAGAATCCCCTTTTCGCCGTCGATGAAGGTGATGGCGCTCTTGCAGGAAGCCGTGTTCGTGAACCCCGGATCGTAGCAGAGCATTCCGAAGTCCGTGTCCGTCGCCTTGATCGCCCGGATGTCCTTGGCGGCGATGGCGGCTCCGTACTCGGGATACGTCCCGTACATGATCGGGTACTCGAATTCCTTCTCCGTACGGTTGTCGATGATCGTGAGGGTGTCGGCCATGGGATGCTCTCCTGAGGTTTCCTTCTTCGTGCCCTTCGGGGCACCGGTGACGGTCTCGGGCATCGTTTCCTCCTTCCGGAGAGCGGGCGCTCTCCGCTTGCGGCTCGGACTCCGTCCGGGTGGGACTCCACCATCCGAATCCGGAACCCGGGAAGTCACAGGGCGCGATTCCGGTCAGGGGGGAACGACGCGCGCCGGCGTGACCGTGGACCCCGTGGGCTCGGACACGGTCAGACTCGTACACGATAGCACGAAGCAAGTCCGATACCAAGGGCCGGAAGCACAGATGATGCCTGAAATCAGCAGGACTTGCCGCTTCGTGACGGTCGGGGCAAGAAGAGTTGTCCCGAATCTCCGCACCGGCAGGGCCGTTTCGTCCCGATGTCGCCCGCCGGAGGGTCTCGAACGGTCGCCGGCGGCGCCACCCTGTCAGCTCCTCAAGGCTGCCAGCGCCCGGTCCATCTCGTCCTGGCGCACGTAGACCAGATACCCGAAACAGCCCTTGCCGTCGGTCACCGCAGTGCTGGCGTAGACGTTGACACCGGCCTTCATCAGTTTCTCGTGAATCGCCGCCAGCGCCCCCATCCTGTCGTCCCCGTGAACCAGCAGCGCGCTGTGCGGACCATCGAGCACCATCCCGGCCCGCGAAGCCACCGCCTGCAGCTTCGAGCCCTCCTCGGGGAACAGTGCGAGCTGCGTGCGGGACGGGCCCGTCGGCACGGCCGTGAAGGCGAGGAGGTTGACTCCCTGTTGCGCCAGGATCAACGCGAGTCGAGCCAGATCATTGCGGGGCGGCGGAAGCAGGGTTGGACGACATTCAGATCGCCGGAGCAAAGCACCGCCCGATATGTACGAACACCTCATCTTCTCTTACGCTCCGGGCGCCGGCAAGGGTCCGGACGGACGGCTGGGACGGGAGGAACTCGGGACCACGGTGAGCACAGATGCAGGACCGTGTGATGCGGAAAGGCGGCCCCGAGAACGGGACCGCCTTTCCGGTCTACAGGAGTGCCTCAGGACGGCTGAATCACTGCCCCGGTGGCACCATGTCGAGCTTCGCCATCTGGTCGATGCTCAGCGGCGTGACGAACTGGTCTGGCACGCGGATCGTGTCCGCTCCAGCCTTAAGGAACGTCCATACCGCCCCGACTCCGTCCTCCGAGTCCGTGGTGACGAAGTCGAACTGGAGGGCCGTCAGGTCATCCTCCGGCAACGGGACGATGCCCGTCGGATAGGTCATCGTCTTCGTGCCGTCATCCCAGCTGGCCACGTCGATGACTCCCTCGGCGTTGTACTGCTCGATCGCGGGGTTGTTGGCCGGATCATGGCAGGCCGTGCAGGCGCGACCCGTACCGATCGTGTGCGGCGTGTAGAAGCCGAACGCCACGTACGCGTTGCCTCCGTACTCGACGCTCTGATAGTTGATCGGATATACCTCGGTCTCGCCCGAGCCGTCCCGCTTGAGGCGGTTTCCGAGCCACAGCCAGTTTACGGCCGGAGGCGTCAGGAAGAACTTGCCGGTGTTGTTGACCTGCGCCTCGAAGTGGCAGTTGTTGCAGGTGACCGAACTCTGTGCGTGACAGGCAGCGCAGGCCACCGCTCCACCATGCGGGTCCGTACCCGCCGGGTGCACGAAGCTGCCGCTCGGATCGTGGCAATTCGTGCAGGCAGCGTCGATCGCGCCGACTTCCTGCAGGCTCGAGTACTCGTTCCCGTCCCCATGGACGTCCTCGAGCGAGTGGCAGCGCATGCAGTCGAACCCGGCATCACGATGCACGTCGCTGAACCCGGCCCCTTCCCACTCGAGCTTCTGCCGGCTGTGGCAGTCCAGGCATATGCCGTCGGTCCAGCTCGAGTTGACCTGGTCGCCGAGACCCGGATCCGCGGTGGTATGGCAGCGGTCGCAGGTTCGGCCGCTCACCGGACCCAGGCCCGACGCGGCGCTGTGGCAGCCGATGCAGGCCAGGTCTTCGTAGGGCACGCCGGTAAACCGCTCGAACCCGCCGTTCTCCACGTTGTAGTAGGTCGTCTTCCCCGCGCCCGTCTCGTGGAGACTGGTCGGGAACCACTCGTCCCACGGGAAGAAGTCGGCCGTGAAGTCGAGCGTGTTGCTGCAGTCTTCGACTCCGTTCGCCTGCGAGAAGGTGCAGA
>JARRPA010000340.1:0-2393 GCA_037383305.1 Gemmatimonadota bacterium
ACCGAGCCGTACGCGCCGCGCACCACACGTGCGATCGCCTCCCTATCGATGGCGAACGTCACGGCCCTTCGCACATCGGGGTCGTTGAACGGCTCGCGGCGGGTGTTCCACGCGATGAGCGCGTATTCCGCCGACGGATACGAAGTGACCACCAGCGAAGTGTCTTCGGCGAGACGGGCGGCGGCATGGGGATCGGCATCCACGATCATGTGGATCTCTCCCGTTCGCAGCGCCGCCTCCGCCACCGCATCCTCGGGAATCTGGCGGTATACGAGTCGGTCGGCGTACGGGCGCCCCCCCAGCGCTTCCGGGAAATCCGGGTTCGCCTCGAACACCCAACGGTCGCCGGGAACGCGCTCGACGAATCGGAAGGGCCCCGAACCCACCGGAGCCACGGTACCGAACGGGTGCGTCGCCAGCTGCGAGGGTGGAACATCTCCCAGAACGTGCTCGGGAAGGATCGCGGTCACAGCCCATCCGTACAGCCGGTTGCTGCCGGGCCGGACCGTGAATCGAACCGTGTGCTCGTCCAGAATCTCGACGGCCTCCCACGCGTCGAAGTACGCCGGATTGAAGAAGGGCACCGCGGGATCTACCACCCGCTCCCAGGTGAAGGCCACATCCGCGGCCGTAACGGGCACGCCATCGTGCCAGTAGAGGTCGTCACGCAGGCGGAACGTGATTCGATCACCCTCGGGATCGACATTCCAGTCTCGCGCGAGCCAGGGAACGGGCTCGAAGTCGGGTCCCAGACGGACGAGGGTGGTGAAGAGCACGTATACCTGGTGCTGGGCGCTCTCCATGTCGGTCGATACCAGCGGATTGAGCGTCACGATGTCGTTGCGACCCGCGACGACGATCGTGCCTCCAACGCGATCCCGTTCCGGTACCTCCAGATGAGCCACAGAGTCCGCCGCGCCGACTGCCTCGACGTAGGCACGCCTGGATTCCCGTTCGAGCTCCGAGGCTGCGTGGCTGCCGGGCTCTGGCGTCGTCTCCGCACCTCGAGGTGGACCCGAATCGCAACCGGCGATCAGAAGCAGAGTTCCCAGGAGGGCGACGGAGCGGATTCCTGCCGCAGGGATTGCCGGCATCCGCCACCGCAGAGTCTCCGTGGAGTCGGGAACTCCTGCGCTGGAACCTTGGTCGATTGCTGAGGCAACCATTCGCCGGCATCCTTTCGATCCGGGGCGCGGACCGGGCGCCGGACGCGCCCGCAGGGTGGCCGAGCGTTCGGGGCCCGGCACGATCGACCCGGAAGCTAGGCCGGCCGGGCCGGGGTTGAAAGGAGGCGGAATCAGCGTCGCCAGGTCCAGGCCGGATCTTCGTACGACGACTTGAGCGCCGCGACCCGTTCCCGCTCCGCGTCGGAGAGCTCTCCGGAAACGATCGCCGACTGCAGTTCGCGCTCGAACCCGGTCGCGATGGCTCGCTCCAGCTCTCCGGGCTCGGGCTCGCGGCCCAGAAGTTCGACGAGGCCGACCGCCGGAATCTCCGTGCGGGGAAGTGGGCCTGTCCGGAGGGTCTCGACCAGGGCCTGATCGTTGTGCAGGAGCAGAGACCCATGCTGCAGCAGCGCGCCCCGGAATCGCCACTGGGCGCTGCCCGCGAGCTTTCTCCCGCCGGCGGTGAGTTCACCGGGCAACGGATCGCGGAAACAGGCACGTACGGTGGGGCGCGGCGCGGATCCCTTTCTCCCCTCGTGGACCTTGGCGTCGATTCCGAGGACATGAAGTCCTGCGGCGAGCGCCCGGTTGATCCGGAGGTACACATCCCGAAGCGAGCCCCATTCCACAGGAGCGGTCACGGAATAGGTGAGCTCGCGATGGTGAAGCACGGACCGGCCGCCGGTCGGTCGCCGCACGACCTGGTAACCGAGCGACGCCGCCTTGTCCCCGTCGTACATCCCGCGGGCGGTCTGATTCCGACCGAAAGAGAGGCACCCCGGCTTCCAGCGGTAAAGCCGGACGGTCAACCGGCCCCCACGTGCACTCTCCATGAGCGCCTCGTCCACCGCCATGTTGGCCGCGCCGGGCAAAGGACCGTCGACGAGTAACCGCACGACGGAACTCTTCACCGGTCAACCGATGCAGGTCCGATGCCTCCCCCTACTCCTCCGTCTCGAAGGTCCAGCGCAGATCGAGCTCGCGGGCGGCCCGTCCCTCATCCAGGCGGCGAATGGGCGTGTCGTGGGGCGCCGTCGTCACGAGTTCCGGATTCGACTCGGCCTCCTTGACGATCGCGATGCAGGCCGCGGCATATCTCTCGAGGGACTCTCTTGTCTCGGTCTCGGTCGGCTCCGTCATCAGGGCTTCCGGCACGTTCAACGGGAAGTAGACGGTCGGTGCGTGAAACCCGAAGTCCAGCAGACGCTTGGCGATGTCCATCGTCTT
>JARRPA010000341.1:0-4612 GCA_037383305.1 Gemmatimonadota bacterium
GTCGCAGGCTCACGGCAGAGGCGGCGCGAGACCAGAAGCTGAATCAGATGATGGAAACGGACCCACGGCTGCGGGCTGCGGTACAATCACTCGACCTCAAGCTCAAGGAGTGACGTGCACGTGGACAAGTCGAATCAGCTTCAGCAACTGTTCCAGCTCGGTCAGCAGATGCAGTCGCGGCTCACGGAAATTCAGCAGAAGCTGGAGCAAGAGACCGTGACGGTCTCTACCGGAGGTGGGCTCGTGGAGGCGACGGTCGACGGCAAGGGGTCGGTACGCGGGTTGCGGATCGATCCCTCGGCCGTGGATCCGTCGGATGTCGAGATGCTGGAGGACCTCGTCGTCGCGGCGATCTCGGAAGCGCAGCGGCGTTCCAGCGAGAAGATGGAGGCTGAGATGCGGCAGGCCACGGGTGGAATGGCCATGCCGGATCTCGGCTCGCTCCTCCGCTGACGGCCAGAATCGCTTCGTGTCCGCGATCGAGTCGCTCGTCAGGGAGTTCTCCCGCCTGCCTGGTATCGGCCGCAAGACGGCGCAGAGGCTGACTTTCTTTCTGCTCAAGAGCGCGCCGGAGGACGGTCGGCGCCTCGCACGGGCGATCGAGCGCGTGATCGAGGAAGTCGTAGCCTGCCCCGAATGCGGAAACCTCAGCGCGGAGAGCCCCTGTGAGGTGTGCCGTGATCCGCGTAGGGATTCCAGCCGGATCTGTGTTGTAGAGGAAGCGTCGGACATTCCCGCGATCGAGGGATCCGGGCAGTTCCGCGGCAGGTATCATGTTCTCGGCGGACATCTCTCGCCCCTGGACGGAATCGGTCCCGACGAGCTGAACATCGCCTCGCTGTTCGGCAGGCTCGAGAATGGTGTGACGGAGTTGATCATAGCGACCAATCCGAGCGTGGAGGGCGAGGCGACGGCTTCGTATCTGTTCCGGCTCGCTGCGCCGAAGGAAGGAATTCGGGTCACCCGGCTGGCACGGGGCCTGCCGGTGGGAGGAGACCTGGAATACGCAGATGGGGTAACCATCGCCGAGGCGTTCTCGGGACGCCGGGAGATGTAATGAGAAAAAGAATCGTAGTCGTACGCGACGATGACGGCGATGTCGCGGTTCGGGCGGTCAAGATCGGCGCCGCGATCCTCGCGGGCGTAGCGTTGGTCGGCGGGCTCGGTGTGCTTCTCGCGCGGGATCAGATGGCCCGGCACCAGCGGGAGCTCTTCAGTGCCCAGCCGCTGCGTCGACTGGCGGCGCTCGGGTTCCTGCGCAATCACCCCGGCGTGGACAACGTTCTGCTGCTTCGCGATTACCTCGCGTGGGAAGACAAGCCGCTTCTCAGGAAGCGCGCTTCCGCGATCCTGGCGGGAATGGAGCACGAACTGGCCGTGGCGGAGGGCGCCTGAGTTCCGTGTCAGGCCGACGAGGAACGTCGGAGGAGATCGATTGTCGGATCGTCTATGCCGGTCCCGCCGGCGCGGGGAAGTCCACGACGATCCGGGCCGTTCACGATCGACTCGACCCGGAGAGCAGGAGTGTTCTGCTGGCGCCGGCGCGAACCGACGGAAGCACCCCACTCACCGATCTGCTCACGGTCGAGCTCGGGGTGCTGGACGGACGCAGCCTGCGACTGCAGCTCCTGACGGCACCGGGCGAGTTGGAGCGGGCGCCGGTTCGGAACAGGGTCCTGGCGGGCGCGGATGGTCTGATCTTCGTGGCGGATTCGGCGCCCGGACGAATGGAGGCGAACACGGACGCTCTCGCCGCGGTGCGGCTGTCGATTCGAGAGCTCGGGACTTCGGAGCCCCCCCAGCTCGTATTCCAGTACAACAAGCGCGATCTGCCGGTGATCCTTGTCACGATCGGTGAATCTCCCCAATGCGCTCACGACGATGCGCGTTCTGCTGGCTCCGCTCGTGGCGGCGCTCCTGTTCCAGCCACGCGCGTCGGCTCGACTGGTCGCGGGGATCATCTATCTCGTCGCGGCCGTATCGGATCTGATCGACGGAGAGATCGCGCGCCGGCGAGGCGAAATCACGGATTTCGGTAAGCTCGTCGACCCGATCGCGGACAAGCTGCTGCTCGCCGCGACCCTGATACCTTTCTGGTTGGTTACTCGTGTCCATCCGGAGCTCGGAGGACTGCCGCTCTTCGGCGGAGTTCCGCTGTGGACGCTGCTGGTGTTCTTCGGCCGCGAAGTACTGGTCACGGCCCTGCGCGCGCGCGCCGCGCGGGGCGGGCGCAACCGGCGGGGCCCATATTAGCGATGTAACGGTGGGATCCGCGTGGGATCCCGGTGCGTGCCGCTGCGCGCGCTGGCCGGCTTTTCAACGATCGCAGCCGATGCCTGCGCCGCCTTCGATGCCGAGCGAGGCCCCGGTGTGGACGGTCAACCCGGTTCCGAATGCAAGCTGGTCCGTTGCGGCCCGGGGTCGATGAGCGATCATGCTGGTCCTGGCGCTTCTGCTCACCGTCGGGTCTCTTTTCGTCTATCTCCGGGAGTTCCGGCGGATCGAGCAGGAGTCGACCGCTTGACGGGGCCCGGGACGAGTCCGGGCGTCGAGGTCGCGATTGAATTGCTCTCACGCCTCGCGAGCCGAGGGGAGACGTTGGCGGTGGCCGAGAGCTGCACGGGCGGCGGTCTCGGCTCGATACTGACCTCCGTACCCGGGGCTTCATCGGCATTCGTGGGCGGCGTGATCGCCTATTCGGATTCCGTGAAGGTCGGGCTTCTCGGCGTCGGAAAGACGACCCTGGCAGCGCACGGTGCCGTGTCCGGGCCGTGCGCACGGGAGATGGCCGACGGAGCGCGCGACCGGCTGGATGCCGACTGGGCCGTATCGATTACGGGCATCGCCGGACCGGACGGAGGAAGCCCCGAGAAGCCGGTCGGCACGACCTGGATCGGTCTGTCGGGTCCCGGTGTGAGCGTCGAGGAGTCGTTCCGTTTCGCGGGAGACCGGGACCGGGTTCGAACGGCCGCGGCACGCACCGCGCTGGTCCTCCTGGCCCGGGCGGTGGAGTCGCGCGATGGCTGAGTCCGTAATCTGCCATCTCGAAGGGGTGGGGGGAGTTCGGGTCTCCTACCGTTTCTGGCAGAGCCCCGAACCGAGCGCCAGTGTCCTCTGCGTTCATGGACTCGGCGAACACTCGGGCCGATACCAGGGTCTCGCGGACACGCTCGCACCGCTGGGCCTGGATCTGTACGCCATCGACATGCGGGGGCACGGACTGACTCAGGGCAAGCGGGGACACGTCTCGCATTTCGAGCTCCTGCTGCAGGACCTCGACCGATTGCGACGCAAGGCCGATGGGAGGGCGGCGAGCCGCGGTTTCTTCCTCGTAGGGCACTCGCTGGGCGGGCTGGTGGTCGGTCGCTATGCCGAAGCCTTCGCTCCGGATGGATTGCGGGGCATCGCGTTCGTCGCGCCCTTCGTGGATGTCGCGCTTGAGGTGCCGGCCTGGAAGCAGAGCCTCGGTGCGGCGGCCGATCGCATCGCGCCCGGGATGACCATGGACAACGGACTCGACGTGGAGACACTGTTTCGTCTCGAGTCGGATCGATCCGCCTATCGCGACGACCCGCTCGTGCACCGGAGAATCAGCGCCCGCCTCTGGGGCGAGATGCAGCGCGCCGCAGGCGGGCTGGTCGAGGAAGCTGCCCGGCTCCGGGTTCCCGTGCTGTTGCAGCTGGCCGGCGAGGATATGGTGGTCAGCAACGCCGCCTCCCGCGAGTTCGCGGCGCGTCTTCCTGCAGAGATTGAGGTCAGGGAATACGACGAGGCCTTCCACGCGCTGTTTCACGATCCGCGGTCGCCCGAGATTCTGGGTGACCTTGGCGAGTGGATGACGAGACGGCTCGAGGAGCGACACAAGGGCTCCCGCACTCCGGGCTCGGCCGGAGGACCGATCGACCCCGCAGGCGCGGACCCGGAGGATTCAACCGTGGAGGACACGTGAGACGCAGACGACCGGATCAGAGGCCGGACGAGAAGATCGGACCGGACGCCGAAGATGCTCCGGAGATGGATGAAGGCGGGGCTGCTCGAGCCGGACCGGCGGACGGCGCCGGCGAGCGGGCAACAGGCGGGGCCCTCGAGGGGCTACCGGACGCCGAGGTGCTCCTCGCCGAGTTGAACGCCGCGCTCCAGGAGAACGAAGAGCTTCGTGATCGTCATCTACGGCTCGCAGCCGAGTTCGACAATTTCCGCCGTCGCACCCGCGCGGAACAGGACCAGGTCCGTGCCCTCGCCCGGGCGGAAATCGTCAGATCCGTTCTTCCGACACTCGATGATCTCGCTCGCTGGCGTGACATCCCAAACGAGTCCACCTCGGTGGAAGCGCTGGACAAAGGGCTCGATCTGATACTTCGGAATCTCGCCAAGGCACTCGAGGAACACGGTGTGATGCGCATCGAGGCGCGCGAGGCCGCGTTCGACCCCGAGCTGCACCAGGGCGTGCTGATGGCGGAAGCCTCGAGTCCGCAGGAGGACGGGACGATCTCGCGGGTGTTCTCGGAAGGCTACCGGCTGGGCGACCTGCTGGTTCGTCCCGCGCAGGTGGAGGTGCGCAGCTGGACCGGGCCCGGGGACGTCGAATCGAACGAGGCCACCGGCACCGAAG
>JARRPA010000342.1:0-4710 GCA_037383305.1 Gemmatimonadota bacterium
TCGGATCTCGGACTCGGGGTCCCGGCCGGTCCCGGGCTCCCCGTCGTCGCCCGTGACGTTCGAGCCGGCATTGTCGGCCCACGACAACATCGGGCGAAGAGCGAGGCCCGAGCCGAGCGCGAACAGCGCCTCTCCGTAGAGGGCCTTGTCATCGCGGTCGTACCAGCGTCCGAGCCAGCCGCCGAGCCGCAGCGTCGCCGAACCGGATAGCGGGATCGCCTGCTCCAGCCGCCAGCTGGTCTGGTATACATCGTCCGCCTCATCGTCCGGCTCCGGCTGGTCCCTCCGACCCGCCTCGAACATCGTCACGAATCGGCCATCGGACCCGTACCGCAGCGCGGCGGCGCCGTACAGGCTCTGGAGCGCATCACGTCCGCGGACGAGGAAAGGGGTGCGCAGCCCGAGCATGTCGTCCCACGTCGCCCGCAGCTCGATCCACGGGGCGGGCACGACGCGGGCCTCGGCGTAAGACAGAACGAACCCGCGGTCGTCATCGACGGTCGTCCCTCCCCGGGCCTCCAGCGCGAAGACCGGCTCCGAGACCGCCCGGCTCCCCGACCCGGCCAGCGACGCATCGATCTCTTCGAGATCCGGATCCAGCAGCAGCGCCTGCTCGTACGCGAAACGAGCCGCGTCCTCTTCACCCAGGACCCGGCGCGCGTTCGCCAGCTCCAGCCACGCCTCGGCGTCTTCCGGATCGCGCTCGAGGATCGACTCCGCCCAGCCCGCCGCCTCTTCGGCCTGGCCCGCGGCGAGCGCCGAGCGAGTCCTGCCGAGCGCCGCGCGCCGGTTCATCGGGTCGTACCGGGCCACCTCGTCGTAGAGGGCGCGGGCCGCGGCGACATCTCCCGCGGCGAGCAGTCGGTCGGCCTCGTCGAGGTCCGCCTCAACTTCGGCCACCGTCCGCCCGCCCCGGAGGGCCGAATAGACGATCTCGCGCTCTACGGACGCCGTCTCGACGCGGACTCTCGTCTCGGTGCCCTCCGTGCCCAGCCGGATCACCGCCTCCACCCGACCGTCCGAGTCCGTCGAAGCTCGCTCGGGGGTTACATCTCCGTCACTCGCCGAGAGTCGCACCGCGACTCCGGGAACCGGAGCGCCTTCGCCATCCCGCACTTCGATCACCAGCGGCTCGAGCAGCACCTGTCCCGGTTCGGCCACTTGCGATCCGCCCGAGATGACCACGATCGAGCCGGTACGTTGCGGACGCACCACGGCCAGCGCCGCCAGGCGCTTGTCGCCCGAGCGGACCGTCACCCGCGGAACATCCATGAGAGCGGCCTCCGGCAGACGCACGGTCACGCTCCCGTCTTCCCGCGCGGCTCCCTCGAAGAGAACCGTGCCATCGTCGTCACCCGCCAGCAGCACGAGCGGTGCGCCCGGCACGGGATTTCCCCAGGCATCTCGCACGACGAGCTGGAGCCCGATCGGGCCCTCGGCCGGGTCGAGAAGGCCCTCATCGGCATCGACCATCGCAGGTGCGCCCGCGGAGACCCGATGTCGGGTCGCGGCGGGCGGACGGTTCGGCCGATCCAGCGAACGGACCACGAGGTCGTAGACGCGGGCGGCCGTGCCCGCGCTGAACGAGAAGATCGCACGGCCATCCTCTCCCGTGGCCGCCGTCGGATCGAGTCCCGTCCCGCCTTCGATCGCCGCCGCTCCCGTCAGCACGAGCCGCTCCCCCTGTACGGGCGTCCCTCTCGCCGTGAGGAATGCGACGATGGTGGCCTCGCCTCCCGCCCGTGCGGCCCAGTCGGGCCGGCGCACGTCGATCCCTGCGGCGGAGACCCCGGTCTGGACCGGCGCGTCCCTCACGCACCGGTCGATCTCATCGAGAATCGCCTGATTCGCCCCCAGGGCCCGGAAATCGGTGAGATCGCGGGTCGTCGGATCGAAGGAGAGACAGTTCTGCCGTATGATCGTCGCCACCTCGGGCGTCGTGTACGTCCCGCTCGTGAGCAGCCGAACGACTTCACTCTTCTGCAGAGGGGCCCGGTCCTGGGCCCGAAGCGACTTCGGTGCCACACCGGCGAACAGCGTTGCGACGGCCGCGAGCAACCGGAACGATGCGGCGAGAGAGATTCGCCTCATTCGGGCCTCGGGCATCCCCGATCTGAGCCCGCATCGCAACGAGCCGGATGAACGACTCGTCCACCGAACCGTAGCCCGCAGTCAACAGGTCACACCCGATCCGGCCCAGGTCGAAGTCCCGTGCCCGCTCGTCGTACCGGTCGATCCCCAGCCGCAACTCGGCCGCGATTTCGCCGAAACGCGTGATCTCCGGCGGAACGACGGGCCGGGACGGCCGTTCCGTCACCGGCCGTGTCACCTGCGGTGTCGGCTCGGACCGCATTCCCACGGCAATTACGGTGCCGATCAGCGCGAGGATCGCGGCGCCAAGTTCTCGATCGGCCCGGCCATCGAGAACGGCTTCTACTACGACTTCGACCTGCCCGACGGCAGGACGTTCAGCGACGAGGACCTCGCGGCCATCGAGGCCGAGATCGGCTGCGAGCCCGCTTCGCGGGAGCTCCGCCGGGGCTGGCAGGCCGGAGATCGGCTCGGCGCGGCGCGGCTCGTAATTCGTCCAGTCCAGGGCGGAACGACCGACCGGCTCATCTTCCTCCGGAAGCTCCCAGAACGGCTGCGGGGTCAGCGGTTCGCGCGCCGCTGCGCCGATACCGGGTCGGAACAGACTGCCCAGGGGCCGGGCATCGTCCGGAACGAACAAGACGCAACTCTGCCAGGGCTCACCGAAATACCGCCGGTTCGCGTCCTCATCCCCTTCCGAGAGCAGGAGACCGAGCAAGTGGTGGCTGTGATACCAGCCGAGCAGAACACCCGGGTGTCTGCGGAATTCGGGCTGTGCGTCAGCCCAGGCCCGGAGCAGGTAGGCCCCGGGGGCATCTTCGGCGAACGCTTCCGCGGCGGGCAGCACCGTATCGACCACCCCGTAGTGCAGGCCGGTGACCGGACACCGATGCAGCCGCCCGAGCAGGAAACCGAACCGGGACTCGCGCGCATCACCCGTGAGCCGCCCCTCCGATACGTGACGGAACATCGCCGCCAGGGCGCTGCGCTCGATGACGAATTCGTAGGGTCCGTCGGCGGCCGGAGGCGCCGGCAAGTCGCTGCGCTTCGGGATCCAGTGTACGGCACGATCGATCGGAAACGGTCGGCGGACATGCGTGTTACGGCCGCCGGATTCGGACGTCCCGGCAGGTCCCCGGCCGGCATCGCGAAGAGATACGGATCGCTCGCTCATCGGCTCAGCGGATCGCCAGTAGATCGAGGATCGGCACGCCCATCAGCGCCGAGCGGCCCGTCCTCACGCGACCGAGTACTTCGATCATCTGCAGCGGTCGCAGCGCTTCGACCTGGGCGAGAAGCTCCGGAGGAACGGCGAGGTAGACGAACCCCTGGGAGCGGTCCTCGGGGCGGGCGAGGAGGAAAGGCTCACCCTCGTAGAAGTCGGTACGCACGGGTTCGGCGCGTTCGAGCGATACGTATTGCACGGTCCACCGGACCCGGCGTCCCACGTATTGCGTCGGGTTGGACTTCAGGTCGGAAGCGGTGAGCGAATCGGAGGCCGCAGCCGAGTCGGCCGGAAGGGTGGACGGCTCCCATATCCAGCCCTCGAGCCGGACCCGGGCCCACTCGCCCTGCCGATCGAGAACGGACAGGTCGGCCCCGCTGTTGAGTGTCGCGAGAGTGTCCCCCTCCGGCGACACGAGAAGCATGACCGGCGACTCTTCGATCACCAGCCGGTTGGGCAACGCAGCCCCGACGGGAGACTCCGTCCCGGCCGGATCCACCTCTTCGCCACCCGGACCCGGAGATGGCGTCTGCGCCGGCCCCGACGGCGGCGAGCCGGTCTCGGCGACCGCCGCCGTCTCCGTGACCGATTCCGACCAGATCCACGCCGTCCTTTGAACCCGGACCCAGTTTCCCCGGGTCTCGAGGCTGTCCAGCAGCATGCCCCGTTCGAGAATCGCCACCCGCCGCGACCCCGCATCGGGTCGCTCCCGCAGGTTCTCTCCGCCCGGCTTCGATACCACCAGATCCAAGCCGTCCCGCGAGTCGGAAGCCACCGAGGGCCTCCAGATCCAGCCCTTCAGGGTCACTCGATTCCACCGACCCTGGCGACCTTCGAGATCGAGGACGGTCCCTTCCAGTACCGTGGCCAGACGGTTGCCCGCCACGACCGCAGGGTCCTTGCGGAAGTTCTCCTCGGGCACGGTCAGCCGCACGGACTGACCGTGAACGGGGGCGGGAGTCAGGAGGAACAGGGGCACCAGCACACCGAGCCGCAGTTGAACATCGGCGACGGTGGACGATCTGGAAAAGGCAATGCGCCGCCTCTACATTGGGCCGGCCGGCAACCGGACCTCCAAGCCGTTGAGGAGGCCCCCGGCTCTCAGCCGCAGGGGGCCTGAGAATCTCGCGTCGGAATATGGACGGCGCGTTCGACGAGTGTCAACAGAAAACCCGCGAACGGACTGACGATTTGAATCCCACCCGAATTCCGGCTCGACTCCTGATAGCGCTCTGCGGCCTGACGGTCGTTCTCGCGCCCTCCTCGGCCACCGCGCAGGAGGAGAGGATCGAGTCGTCCTACCGCTGGATCGACCGCTCGATCCGCGCGGGGCCGTACGGGGGATACGTGTTCACCTCGCGGGGCCACCTGGATCAGGCGCCGGGCTCCTCCCC
>JARRPA010000343.1:0-2358 GCA_037383305.1 Gemmatimonadota bacterium
GAATACTGACCGGAGGTTTAGATGAGCGACGCTCACCACCGTGTGATCGACGTGCTGCTTGACGAGAAACGCCGGTTCGCTCCACCCGGCGATTTCCGTGAGCACGCGCACGTGAGAGACAAAGGTCCTTTCGAGGCCGCGTCCGACGACCGTGAGGCGTACTGGGAGAACTGGGCACGCGAACTCCACTGGTTCCGCCCGTGGAACGAAGTGCTCCGGTGGGAACCGCCGTTCGCGCAGTGGTTCGTCGGGGGTCGCCTGAACGTCGCTTACAATTGCCTGGACCGTCATCTGCAGAGCTCAAGGGCGAACAAGGCGGCTCTGATCTGGGAGGGCGAACCGGGCGACCGGAAGGTGCTCACGTATCGGCAGCTGCACCGCGAGGTATGTCTTTTCGCCAACGCGCTGAGGAAGCTCGGCGTGAAACGGGGAGACCGGGTCGCCATCTACCTTCCGATGATCCCCGAGGCGGCGATCGCCATGCTCGCCTGCGCACGCATCGGGGCGCCGCATTCGGTCGTGTTCGGAGGGTTCTCCGCGCGCTCCCTGAGGGATCGGATCGTGGACGCCGGGGCCAAGGTCGTGATCACCGCCGATGGGGGATACCGGAGAGGGCAGATCGTCCCCCTCAAGCGCACGACCGACGAGGCGATCGAAGGTCTGGAAATCGTGGAGAGCGTCGTGATCGTGCGGCGACGCGGCGCCGGGGATGGCGACGAGAGTTTCACGCACGTGAAGGAGGGACGCGACCACTGGTACCACCGTCTGATCCAGGAGGCTTCGACCGACTGCCCGGCCGAGGAGATGGACGCGGAAGACCCGCTGTTCATCCTGTACACGTCCGGAACCACCGGAAAACCCAAGGGAATCGTTCACTCCACCGGCGGTTACCTTACGCAGGCGCTGGCGACGACGAAGTGGGTGTTCGACCTCAAAGACGAAGACGTCTACTGGTGCACCGCCGACGTCGGCTGGATCACGGGCCATTCCTACATCGTCTACGGACCCTTGGCTCTCGGGGCCACGATCCTGATGTACGAGGGTGCGCCCGACTGGCCCGACCGGGGCCGATTCTGGGAGCTGTGCGAGAAGTATGGTGTGTCCGTGTTCTACACGGCTCCGACGGCGATCCGGGCGTTCATGAAATGGGGCGACACCTGGCCGGCCCGCTACGACCTGTCGGCGCTCCGGCTTCTGGGCACCGTGGGGGAGCCGATCAACCCGGAAGCCTGGACCTGGTATTACGACCGGATCGGAGGGGGACGCTGCCCCGTCGTAGACACGTGGTGGCAGACCGAGACGGGCGCGATCATGATCACCCCGCTACCGGGCGTCACGATCACCAAGCCCGGATCCGCGACCACGCCGTTCCCGGGCATCGACGCCGCCATCCTGGATCAGGAAGGTCGCGAGGCCGAGTCGGGCTACCTCGCCATCACCTCGCCCTGGCCTTCCATGCTGCGGGGCATCTGGGGCGACGAGCAGCGGTACCGCGATACCTACTGGTCGAAGTTCGAAGGCACATATTTCCCCGGCGATGGCGCGCGCGTCGATGACGACGGCTTCTTCTGGATCATGGGCCGAGTGGACGACGTCCTGAACGTCGCCGGTCATCGGATCGGGACGATGGAGGTGGAGTCGTCGCTGGTGGACCAACCGTCGGTGGCCGAGGCGGCCGTGGTGGGTCGCGCCGACGAGATCAAGGGCCAGGCGATCGCCGCTTTCGTTTCGCTGAAGGAAGGGATCGAGCCGAGCCCGGGACTCCGTGAAGAGCTCCGCGATCACGTGGTGTCGGAAATCGGCGCGATCGCGAGGCCCGCCGACCTCGTGATCACAGCCGACCTGCCGAAGACGAGGAGCGGAAAGATCATGCGCCGTCTGCTGCGCGACATCGCGGAGGGCAGGGCGCTGGGTGACATGACGACGCTCGCGGACCCGGATGTCGTGGAGCGGCTGAAGCAGCGATACGAGGAGGGACCGGGCGCTTGAGTCCGGTTGCACAACGGACGACGTGACAGCAGGTTTCGATCATATTGCCGGGTACAGCAGCAGTTCGTCGAACGACCCTGAATGAGGGTGCCCTCTGATGACTGATTCGAGAAGTGTTCGCGCGGTTCTCGTCGCCTCCCTCCTCCTCTTCGCGCCCCTCTTCGGCACGGCGTGCCTGGACCAGGACAGCGTGTACGGAGATGACCGTCCCGAGGGTGAGCCGGCGGTGGCGGCGAACGGGATGCTCGGCTACGTGGACCCGGTCGCGGGCCAGACCGTGTGCGGCAACTGCCACGCTCAGCCGCAGGCGCAGTGGAGCGGCACCAAGCACGCGGGCGCGTGGGAGACGCTGCAGGAGAGCGGACACGC
>JARRPA010000344.1:0-2332 GCA_037383305.1 Gemmatimonadota bacterium
GCACCGAAAGCCGCCATCGGCTCGGCCGCCGTGCCGGTACCGTCAGGGCCGAATGCGACCGCGACCACCGAGCCTCCGAGCTCGTCGGCCAGCGATCTCGCCGCCGAGACAGTCTCCCGCGCGACGGCGCGGGGCGCGCCGTCCCTCATTTCCAGGTATGCGATCACATCTGACATCAGAGTACCTTGACCTCCTCCCGGAGTCTCCGAACGAGCTCGGGCACGGCCTCGGCCCCCTCGCCGAGGATCTGGGGTTCGGGCCGAGCCGGCGGTCCGCTGATCTGCAGCAATTCCAGTCCGCCCTCGACGAGCGTGACGTCCTTTTCTTCCAGTGGCTTCTTCTTGGCGGCCATGATCCCCTTGAGACTCGGATACCGGGGCTCGTTCAGTCCCTTCTGCGCCGCGATGATCCCGGGAAGATCGAACTCGACCGTCTCGTGGCCTCCCTCGACCTCACGCCGGGCCACGGCCCGGCCATCCTGGACCTCGAGAGACACGACGACCGTGGCCGCCGGAAGCCCGAGCAGTTCGGCGACCATCGCGGGCACCTGCATCCCGTCATCATCGATCGCCTGCTTGCCGAACAGCAGGAGATCGAACGAGCGATCCCGGATCTCATCGGCGAGCGCCACCGCGACGGGAAGTCCGTCGAATCCGGTCTCGGCCCGCAGGAGCACGGCGGCATCGGCTCCCATCGCCAGTGCCTGGCGCAGCGTCTCCCGGGCATCATCACCGCCCACCGTCAGCACGGTCACGAAACCCTCACCCGCTGCCTCCTTCCTACGAATCGCCTCTTCCAGGGCGTACTTGTCGTACTCGTTCATGTCGAACTTGACGCCCGAGCGATCGACTCCGAGACCGTCGGGAGCTATGCGGACTCTCGTTTCGGAATCCGGCACCCTCTTGATGCAAACTATGGAATTCACAGTCGGTTCTTTCCCCTGAAGTCCCCTGTCGTCATCTGGATCTCGACCGGCGTTCGCCGTCGGGCCCGTCAGGTCCCGAATCCCCGGATTCGCCCCGTCTCCTCGTCCGTCAGGCAATACAAACGGCAGGAGACCAGGTCGATGAGATCATCCGTGACCTGGATCTCGGTGCGAAATCGCTTCCGATCCTCTTCGTCTTCGGGACTCGTGGTCCGCAGCTCGACGAGTCGTCCGGCCAGCCAGAGCAGAAAATCGTGGGCTACGTCCCTGTGCTCCCGGTCGCGATCCGGCTCTCCGTTTTCGGAGCGCGGCAGCAGGGCATCCACGAGCGTCAGAAGGCCCGGGAAGACCATCTCCGTCAACTCTCCGTCCGAAATCCGTTCCTCATCGGTGAGCTGTTCCCAGTTGAGCTCGTTCCAGTACAGGTCGCACGCATCCTCGAAGAGGTGTTTTCGCGATGCCGGCGAGGTGGGCCGCACGATGATGTCGTCGGGGTCGAGTTCCCGGTCCAGCAGGCGACGAAGAGCGCGCACACGCTCCTCGACGAGGGTCCGGGCCGCGAGGTCGAATCCCGGAGACGTCGTCGGAGCTTCCCCGGCCATCGGGTCCTTCGTTCCGTTCTGCGCGTCGCCGTCGGAGTGATAATCGTTCATCGGTCACCTGTTCATGAGGAGTGCAGCGAAAATGCGGCGGGCGTGCCGGTGCGGCAAGAAAGCTCTCAGGCCCCGCCCGCGTCCCGAATCGCTTCCCGCAGCCGCTCGAGGTTTCGGCGATCGGATTCGATCGGGTCATCGCCCTTCGGGGTCTCCAGAATCCCGGGAATCCGCCGGACGCGCGGATCCGACAGCAGGGTTCCGAATGCCTCCGCGCCGATCTCTCCTTCGCCGATCCCCGCGTGGCGGTCGCGCCGACTCGCGAGATCTCCGACCGAGTCGTTGAGATGGAAGAGCCGGAGCCGCTCGAGTCCGATCTCGCGAGGCGTGAGATCGGACGACCCCTTGAATCGCATCACCGAGGTCCGCGAGATGACCTTCAGGTCCCGGATCCGCGACAGGTGGGTGATGATGTCCTCCGTGATTCCGTCCGCCACCATCTCGGTCTCCTCGTCGCGGCTGAGATTGCGAATCGGGAGGACCGCCACCGACTTCGCGCTGAGCCGCTCGCGCGGCGGGCCGAACAGGAAGGCCCGGACCCGATCGACCAGCCCGCGGCTCGCTGGGGTCACCGCTCTCCGGGTCGCCGGGGTGGCGCTCCATTCCTGGAGCGCGCGGCGCATCGCGCCGCCGTCGGCCCAGCGCTCTCCCGGCCGTGTCTTCAGCGCCTTCTCCAGGAGGGCTTTGAGGGCCGGGTCAACACCCGTCCAGTCGGGCTCGGACCTTCTGAGAAGCGGCCACTGGCAACCGGTCA
>JARRPA010000345.1:0-3490 GCA_037383305.1 Gemmatimonadota bacterium
GCGGCGAATCAAGCGGACGACCGGCGCTCCTGGTCATCGCGGGCGCCCGCGCGGATCACGAGATCGGAACCGAGGTCGCGCTCGCCTCCGTCGCGCGGCTGTCCGAGGGATACGGGACGGATCCCGAGATCACTTCCCTGCTCGACCGTGTCACCGTCTACGTGATCCCCGTGCTCGGCCCGGACGCTGAGCGCTCCGCCCGGGAGCGACCGATCCGAGAAGCCCACCGCAACGCTCAACCGCGCGACGATGACCGCGACGGTTATGTGGACGAAGACGGGCCCGACGACCTGAACGGGGACGGCCTGATCACGATGATGCGAATCGAGGATCCGACGGGAGATTACATGGAAGACACCGATGATCCGGGCTTGATGAGGATCGCTCTTCCCGCCCGGGGAGAACACCCGGGCTGGCGGCTGATGACCGAAGGCATGGATGACGATGGCGATGGTCGGTTCAACGAAGATCCGGCTGGAGGCGTGGACATCGGGCTGAACTTCCCGCGGCGCTTTCCCTGGTTCGAACCGGCGGCCGGCGACTATCCCCTCTCGGCGCCCGAGTCTCGAGCGGTCGCTCAGCTGCTGGCCGATCGGGACGAGATCGGTACGGTCCTCGTGCTCGGGACACGAGACAACCTTCTCTCCGCCTGGAAGCCGGAGCCGGGCCGCCGCGGACCGAACGACGCCGCGACAGGCGGAACCGAAGAGCGAATCCGCGAACCACTGAGTCACGTGCTGAGCGGAGACGCGCCCTGGTACGCGGAGATTGCCCGGCGCTACCGGGAGACTACGGGACGAGCAGAGGCCGACACCCTCGGAATCCGGCCGCAGGCCGGCGACCCCCTCTCCTGGGCGTATTTCCAGATGGGTCGGTGGGCCTTCGGGTCTTCGGTCTGGACCCCGACAGCAGTCGCCGAACCCGACAGCGCAGACTCGCCCTCTGCCGTCCAGGAGCCGGAAGCAGGCGGCACGGCAGAAGACGGGGGGATCGGAACGCGCGGCGATCGGAAAGAGGATCCCGTTGCCGCCGAACGACGGTTGCTTCGCTGGATCCGGGCGAATCGGCCCGAGGGCTTCGTCGACTGGGAGCCGGTGGATCACCCCGACTTCGCAGGCCGCCGGGTGGAGGTCGGTGGTTTCGTCCCCTTCGCCGGATGGACTCTGCCGGCGATTCGGGACTCGATCGTCCGAGGGGAAGTCGATTTCATGCTGGAACTCGCCGCGCTCCTTCCCCGAATCGAGATTCTCGAAGCGAAGGCCGAATCGCTGGGTGACGCCACGTGGCGGATCTCGGCCCGAATCGCGAACACAGGATTCCTGCCCACCCGAACCGAGCTGGCCGGGCGGATGGGGCGGCCGAGGCCGGTGCGGGTGGACCTCGAGACGACGGGACAACAGGTCGCCGGCGGGCGTGCGGTCCAGTTGCTGGACACGATGCCTGGAGGCGGAGCGGCGAATGAACTGACCTGGATCGTGGTCGGTCGGGGCAACGGACGCGTCACGATCCGCGCCGGATCTCCCTCGACCGGCAGTGATCGAAAGGAGGTCGAACTGCGATGAAGACCCGGATTTCATTCTCCTTTCTGCCGGCCTCATTCGCCCTCTGCACCTGTCTGCTGTCGATGTTTCCCCGCGCCGCCGTCGGCCAGCAGCCGCCCGCCGGTGCACTCGCCGGTCTCGGAGCACCACCCGATCCGAAGGTCGCGGTCACGTGGGACCGATACTTCGACCATCAGACGCTCGGCGAGATCGGTCGGCGACTCGAGGAGGCCTGGCCCGACCGTTGCCGGATGTCGTCGATCGGGCAGAGCGTAGAGGGACGCGAACTCTGGCTGCTCACGGTCACCGATTTTCGATCGGGTGCGGCAGACGCCAAGCCTGCCATGTGGATCGACGGAAACATTCACGCGAACGAGATCCAGGGCTCCGAAATCGCGCTTTACACGGCCTGGTATCTTTGCGAGATGGCGGATCGCGTGGATTGGATCGCCGAGCTTCTGAGGGATCGGGCCTTCTATATCGTGCCGACGATCAACCCGGACGGCCGGGACAATTTTCTGTTTGAACCGAACACACCGCACAGTCCGCGAAGCGGAGTCGCCCCGCGCGACGATGATGGCGATGGTCAGTTCGACGAAGACGACTTCGATGACCTGGACGGCGACGGAAACATCACGATGATGCGTCGGCGCAGCGCGAACGGCAGGTGGATCACCTCGCCCGAAGATCCGCGAATCATGGTCCGGGCCCACCCTGACCAGCCCGGTGAATGGGAGCTTCTCGGCAGTGAAGGGTTCGACAACGACGGGGATGGTCGCGTCCCGAGACCCGGGCGGTGGTGGAGTTCGTACTCGCGCATCCGAACATCGCGGCTGCCCAGACCTATCACAACAATGGCGGCATGATCCTGCGGGGACCCGGCACTGAGTCCGACACTGTGCAGGCGTCGGATCTGCGGGTCATGGACGAGATCGGCGAGAAGGGGGAGATGATCCTGCCGGGGTACCGGTACATCTCGATCTGGGAGGACCTGTATACGACCTGGGGGAACGAGCTCGACTGGTTTTACGGCGGCCGCGGTATCATCACGTTCAGCAACGAACTCTGGACGTCCTTCAACTATTTTCGAGAGACGGCTGAGGACGGACGCTGGGACCGGTCGGACTACCGGTTCGACCGGTATCTGCTGTTCGGGGAGGCGATCGTGCCCTGGACCCCGGTGGATCACCCGCAGTACGGTCCCATCGAGGTAGGCGGCGTCAAGCGTCAGTACACCCGGGCGATCCCCGGCTTCCTGCTGCGCGAAGAGGCGCACCGTAACATGGCCTTCACTCTCTACCAGGCAGGACAGATGCCTCTCGTCCGGGTGGATTCCGTGGAGGTGAGGCCCGCGGGCGGCGGCTTGACGGAGGTCCGAGCGCTGATCTCCAACCGGCGGCTCACTCCGACCCGCACGGAGCAGGATGTTCTCCACGCTATCAGTCCCCCGGACCGGGTTCGAATCGAGGGCGGTCGGGTGATCGCGGGCTTCCGGATCGAGAACCCTCTCCAGGAGATCGCCGTGGAGCAGAAGCACCGACCTGAACGGATCGAGGTCGATCGGATCAATGGCATGGGAACGGTCGCGGTGAAGTGGCTGATCAGAGGAAGCGGACCGTTCACCGTCACCGTGGAGTCGGCCAAGGGGGGAACCCACGCGAAACGGAGCGGCTGACGCTTCAGCGCGCGAAGACCAGGATCCTCTGACAAGGAGCCGGTAGTTGGGCTGGTCATTGGCAGCCGACGCAGTGATGCTGGCGCACTTCGCGTTCGCGACGTTCGCGTTTCTCGGAGGTCTGCTGGTGCTGCTGAAACCGGGCGTCGCCCGGTTCCACCTCCCCGTGCTCGCGTATGCCGCCACGATCGAATTCGTCGGCTGGACCTGCCCGCTGACGCCGCTCGAATGGAACCTGCGGTCCCGAGCCGGCGAGACCGGCATCGAGGGCAGC
>JARRPA010000346.1:0-2323 GCA_037383305.1 Gemmatimonadota bacterium
CGACCGAGAAGCTGCGCGCGATGCGCTGCGACCGGTTCGAAGATCTCGTCGCGGTCAACGCGCTGATCCGGCCGGGTCCGCTCGACAGCGGGATGACCGACGTCTACATACGGCGGAAGCGCGGATTCGAGCCCGTCGCGTATCCGGTTCCAGAGCTCGCCGAGACCCTCGCGGACACGTACGGCGTCATCACCTACCAGGAGCAGGTGATGCGCGTGGCGAACGTGCTCGCCGGTTTCTCCCTGGGCGAAGCCGATGTGCTCCGAAAGGCGGTGGGAAAGAAGGACGCCGAGCTGACGAAGAAGGTGCTCGAGGAGTTCTGCGAACGGGCGACCGCGAAAGGACTGTCCGAGAAGAAAGCGGAACAGATCGCGGACCTGGTGCGCACCTTCGGTCGCTACGGATTCCCGAAGGCTCACTCGGTCGCGTACGCGCTGATCTCCTACCGGACCGCCTGGCTGAAGAGGCACTATCCGGCCGAGTTCATGGCGGCGCAGCTCTCCTCCTACATCGACAACACCGACAAGGTCGTCCAGTACATCACGACCGCCCGGGCGATGGGGCTCGAGGTACTGCCGCCGAGCGTGAGCGAATCCCGCTACAAATTCACGGTCGTGGACGACGACCGGATCCGGTTCGGTCTCGGCGCGATCAAGGGGGTCGGCGGAAGCGCCATCCGCTCGATCATCGAGGCCCGCGAGGAAGCTCCCTTCGAGTCTCTGTTCGACTTCTGCCAGCGGATCGACACCCGGCTCAACAACAAGCGGGTCCTGGAATGCCTGATCGCCTCGGGCGCCCTGGACGAATTCGGCGAGCGGGCAGCCCTGAAGGCCGGCCTCGAGACGGCGCTATCGGAAGCACAGCTCCGTCAGAGGGAGCGGCAGACGGGGCAGGAGTCGCTCTTCGGTGCGGTGGAGGACGTGGAGCCCGCCAGGCCTTCCCTGCCCGAGGTCCCGGCGTGGACGGAGGCCGAGCGACTGAGCGAGGAGAAGGCCGTGCTCGGATTCTACATCTCCGGGCATCCCCTCGAGCGATTCCGCGAGACCGTGGACCTCCTGGCGCTGGAATGCAATACGAGCATCGTGCCCGAGCTCAAGGGGCGTCACGTGGAGCTCGCCTGCGTCGTGACCTCTCTGGACGTGAAGATCTCCGGCAACAGCGGCAAGGAATACAGCCGAATGACGCTCGAGGACTTCTACGGCACGTCCCGGGCGCTCGTCTTCGCCGACACGTGGACCAGCTACCGGGAGATCCTGTCGGAGGACCGTCCGGTGCTGGTCGAGGGTACCGTTTCGGACAATTCGCGCGACGAGGACGATCCACCCATCTTCGTCGACTCGGTCCGGCGGCTCGAGGAGCTGTCTGTCAGCGGCGAGATCGGTATCTGCATCGAGCTGCAGCAGGGGGACGAGGCGCAGGAAGGGGAGTTCGAACACGTTCGGCAGGTGATTCAGCGGGCCCCGGGGCCCGGCCCGGTCGTCATCCGATGGTCGCCGAACGGCCGCAACGGCGCGGAGCCGCCCCTGCTCACTTCGAAGTCGCTGCGGGTGACGCCGAACGCAGTCGTTCTGGCTGAATTGCGCACACTGCTGGGACGCGACCGGGTGCACCTGATACGTGGACAGGGATTATGACAGCCGATCGAGGAAGTCTGGAAGAGATCCGACAGCAGCTCGACGAGCTCCGGGCACGCGCGGAGGAACGCGGACTGGATCTCCAGAGCGAGGTCGGCGATCTGGAACGTCGGCTGGAGCAGGCGCATCGGGAGGAGATGCAGACGCTGAGCCGATACGACCGGGTGCAGCTGGCGCGTCACCAGGAACGGCCTTTCACGCTCGACTTCATCGACTATCTGTGCACCGACTGGGTCGAACTGCACGGCGATCGGAAGTATCGCGACGATCCGGCCATCGTGGGCGGCTGGGCGACGCTCGACGGACGCACGGTCATGGTCGTCGGCCAGCAGAAGGGGCGGGACATGAAGGAGAATCTCCGCCGGAACTTCGGCTCGCCACACCCCGAAGGCTATCGAAAGGCAGAACGGCTCTTCCGGCTCGCCGAGAAATTCGGGCGGTCGGTGATCACCTTCGTGGACACGCAGGGCGCCTATCCGGGCATCGGAGCGGAGGAACGGGGCCAGGCGGAGGCCATCGCGCGGAATCTGATGGTGATGGCCGGACTCCGCGTTCCGATCGTAACCACCATCATCGGTGAGGGAGGCAGCGGAGGCGCTCTGGGCATCGCGGTAGCCGACCGCGTGCTGATGATGGAGAACGCGATCTACTCGGTGATCTCGCCCGAGGGCTGCGCCGCCATCCTCTGG
>JARRPA010000347.1:0-2313 GCA_037383305.1 Gemmatimonadota bacterium
GGACGGTCGCCGAGTTCCGGGATGCGTTGGCCGCCGAAGGCGGGGCTGGCCAGCGCTTCGCCTCTGTGGGCCGTGGACTGGCGCATCGAGCTCGAGCCCGACTGATGCCCCATCCCATCCTCGTTCCGATCGTGGCGATGCTGCTCGTAGGCGCGGTCGCCGCCATCTTCTGGATGCTCGGCCCGAGTCGATCCCCTTCCCCGCCAGGTATCGCGTCTCCCGATGCCTCGGCGGAACCGACCTCGGTGAGCGTGGCCGTGCTTCTTCCGCGAACGCCGGGCTCCGATGTCGGCCTGGATGGCTACGGAGAAGCGCTGACCGACGAGCTGATCCACAGACTCGGGGCGATCGAGGGCGTGGAAACCCGGTCGCTGCGGGCGGTGCTTCCGTACGCGACGACAACGACTCCTCCGGACAGCATTGGTCGGGCTCTTTCGGTGGACTATCTGGTCGAGAGCACACTGCTCGGTACGACCGATTCGCTCCGTTTCAACCTCGCCCTCGTCGAAGCGCAGAGCGGGACCGTCCTGGACGAAAGCCGATACGAAGCCGCCACGGGTCAGATCCTCCAGCTCGTGGACTCGGTGACGAATGAAGTCGCATTCTCGTTGCGCCAACGCCTGGGGGGAGAATTCCGGGTCCGCGAGCTCCAGTCCCAGACGGATGACGAGGCAGCGTGGTTGCTGGTGAGCGAAGCGGAAACCGACCGTCGCCGGGCTGTCGAAGCAGCCGGCCTGGGGGACGAGAACCGGGATCGAGCAGTGCGGCTCATCGAGCATTCCGACAGCCTGCTCGTGACTGCCACGGAGCGGGATTCGTCATGGGCAGAGCCCTACATCCAGGCAGGTTTGAACCGCATGGAATCGGCGCTCATCCAGGGGGATGAAGCGCGTGCTTTCGGGCCGGAAGATCGCTCGGAAATCGAAGCGGCCGTCGCTTTCGCCGGTGAGGCGCTTCGCCGCGACAGCGTCAACTCCGCGGCCCTGGCGCTGCGCGGACGGGCGCTGCACGCGCTGGCGGGACTCGAAGTGGATCCAGACACCCGGGAGCAGCTGGACCGTGACGCGACGATCTGGCTCGAACGAGCGATCGCAATCGATCCCGATCAGGTCGATGCGCTCATCGAGCTGGCGAAGCATTTCCGGTTCCACGAAGGGAATTCCGAACGTGCCCTCGAGCTGCTGGAGCGGGCCTACGCCGCCGATCGCTGGCTCGCCGATGCGGCTCCCCTGGTCTCATCGATCGCCGAGGTCGCGACCGACGTCGAGCGGTACGACCTGGCATGGGAGCGCACTCTCGAGGGCCGGAAGCGCTGGCCGGACAACTTCGAGTTCCTCAGTCTACGGCTTCTGATTCTCGCATCGAACGGAACCGACGTGGCGGCGGCCCGGGCAATCTCCGACACGCTCGCCGAGATGTTCAGTCTCGATCGAGACGCCGACTACCGGTTGCTGATGGAGATCCAGATCGCGAGCGTCCTGGCTCGTGCCGGGCGGACCGACAGCGCACGCGTGATCCTCGAGCGGGCGGAGAAACGCACGGGCGACCCGGATCTGCGAGACTGGCTCGCCTACGATCTGGCCCATTCCTGGCTGGTGTACGGCGACACCGCGCGCTCCCTCGACTGGCTGCAGGTCGACCTGGAAGCAGCACCCGACGTCCGGGCGCTACGTGCCTCGGAGCCATGGTTCCGGCCGCTACACGGAAACTCGCGATTCGAAGCGTTGGTTTCCGCTCCCTGACCGGCCCGCCCGCGCCAGTGCGCTTATGACTCCTTCCACTCCGGCACCAGGCGCACCGTCCAGCCCCGGCCGTCCCCGCTCTCCTCGATGTCGATTTCCGGCCGCCAGCCGTAGAAGGTGATCGAATCGATCGGAGTCGTTTCAGCGCCCGGACGCAGCGTGGTCGCGAACACGCAGTCCTCGACCCCCCTGAACCTGTCGTACAACTGAATCAACAGGCTTCCTCGTTTGATCTTCAGCTGTGCCATGCCGAACTCCTTCAGCGGGTGGTATCGGTGATCTCGACCTGCGCGGGAGGCAGGTCCGTGAACGGCGGCAAATCGATGATCATTTGTACTTCTTGTCCTTCTTGTCCAGCTTCAGAATCTGCTTCTTCCCCTTGACGTCGACCACCAGTTCCGGCTCGGGCGTGATCGCATGGGCTGCCGACTCGTCGAGGTCGATTTCGATCCGGGTCAGGTCATCATAGTCGAACCCGACAATCCGGGTTTCGACCCCGACCTTCTTGCCGTTGACCTCTTCATCCACTCGGACGAAGATGCTGCCGCGTTTGATCTTCAGGACGGCCATG
>JARRPA010000348.1:0-4698 GCA_037383305.1 Gemmatimonadota bacterium
GGCCCCGTCACCGAGCAGCCCACCCCCACCGGCCGCCAATCATAGGAAAAGGAGTCGAGCAGGCTCAGGCCGCCCCCCGCCGAGCCGATCCAGAATCGCCCCGGATCACCGCTGGGGACCACATCCGTGATCGGCCAGCGACGCCCATCCGGCCCGGTCCCGAGAAAGGACCGGACCGACTCGAAGCCCGGACTGGTGATCAACTCCCGGCGGGAACGCTCGTCCGGATTGCGCTCGATCGCATCGTTCACTTCGGAGAGTGCCGCGGGCCGTGACCTTCGGGTGAAGGTATCGAAGTGAAGCCAGCCATCCGGCGTCCTGAGATATAGGCCCCCGCCGGCGGATTCATCGGGCACGATCCGGTCGACCGGTCGCCCGAGGCGAAAGTCATCGGTCCAACGGACACCGTCCGGGTCCATCGAGAGCAGCCGGCCTTCGGCGAGCGACAGCCACAGCAACCGGTCCAGGCGGTCCCACGCCATCGCGGTAACCTCCGAGTCCGGCCAGCCGTCCTCTCGTGTCACGGGCAGCTCCCAGCGCCGGAAGACATCCCGGTTGATGAGCAGCCCCCCCGAGGTCGCCGCGAACATCCGATCGGATGCGCGGGCCAGGGAAGTTACGAAACCGAAATCGGTCACCAGCACACGGTCCTCGGGCCGCCAGATTCCCGAACCGGTCTGCGCACTCGCCCGGGCGACGCCCCCGACCAGGAGGAGTGCGGCGGCGGCGAAGAGGACTTTCCTCACGGCAGCAGGCCGCCGCCGGGCTTGCCGGGACTCGCCGACACGAAGTTGACCGGTCCCGCGCCATCCCCTTCGAGACGTTCGATCTCCCGCCGGATCGACGGCAGACGATCCGGGACCTCCTCGGCCATGTGCCCCACGGGGTATCCGCCCATCTCCGCCGCGAGTCCGGAGAGGAAGAGGGCGGACGCAGCCGCCGGGCGGGCCGGAGTTCCCGAGGCGAGCAGGGCCGCGACGAGGCCCGTGAGGACATCGCCCGTGCCACCCGCCGCGAGGGCGGGTCCGCCCACGGTCGTTACGAGCAGCGGGAGATCTCCCGAGGCGACCAGCGTGGGCGCTCCCTTCAGGACGACCGTGCAGCCGAAACGCTCCGACGCCTCTCTTGCGTGCGCGGGCGGGTCGCCGCTGATCGCCTCGATTTCTCGTCCCAGGATACGCGCCAGCTCGCCGGGATGAGGCGTGATGACGTCATCGGCCCTCAGGAGGTCGGCCAGCCGGTCCAGGTCTCCCTCCCAGACACTCAGACCGTCCGCATCCAGCACCATCGGTCGCTGGCCTCTTCCTTCGAAGATCTGCGCCACCTGTTCCTTCGCCCCTTCGTCGCGGCCCAGACCGGGCCCGACGGCGAGGGCACTCGCCCTCTCGATCGCTTCGCGAAGCTGCTGCGGGTCGTCCCATCCGGCGAAGACCGCCCCGGGAGCCGAAACCTGAAGAACCTCTCGATTTTCGGGATCCGAGATCACCCGCACGATCCCGGCCCCGCCCCTCATCGCGGCTCGAACCGCGAGCACGGCCGCGCCGGCCATCCCCCGGCGGCCTGCGACCACCGCCACGTAGCCGGCCTTCCCCTTGTGTGCGTCCGCGGGCCGGGCGGTCAGGTGCTCGCGTACCCAGCGTCCGGTGATCGCACGCGCGCCGAATCCAATCGTAAAGTTGCTGCGCGTACCGCCCTGGCCGCTGACCGCACCCGAATCCAGGCAAGCGCCGCTCGGACCGTCCACCGAGACGACCGGCAGATCGAGATCGGAGATCCGTCGAATCAGGTGCGCGGCAGGCTCGCGCGGACGGCCCCGGAGCCCGGTGCCCAGGATGCCATCCAGTATCACTCCGCCGGAGGGGCTCGATTCGAGAAACTCGTCGGTCGACTCGAGCGGGAGGTCCCAGCCTGCCAGCACCTCCGGGTCCAGCGGCTTGTCGGTAGCGCGACAGAGGCGCACGTGCCTGCCCCAGGCCGCCAGCGTGCGAGCGGCGACGAGAGCGTCCGCCCCGTTGTGTCCGGCGCCGGCGAGGGCCGTGACCGTGCCCTCGGGAAAGTGATGTTGCACGCGATGAGCGAGCTCCCGTCCTGCACTTTCTATGAGCGCTCGCTCCGTGGTGGCTCCCGTCTCGACCGCGCGGCGGACGAAGTCCGCCATCTCTGACGCCGTCGGCAGCCAGACGTCACGGGCGCAGATTCGCCAGGCGGCGGGAGGGGACCCCGGGGCGATCATCAAACGTATGAATCGGCGATCTTCAGCGCCTCATAGGTGATTGGTGGCCAGGCTGGCGCCCTGGACGATGGTGCGGCCGATGCTGATCTCCCCGTTATCGATCCGGATGTTGAATCCGCATTCCGGGTTGGAGCACACCCAGGCCTTGAATCGGATCGGCGCACCGTCACGGCCGTAGTCGGAGAGCGGCAGAAGAACTCCCGCGTCACACCTCAGGCACTTCGTGAACTGCATTTCGCTTTCCACGCTCTCACCACCTCCCAGCGGGGTCTCGGGCCGGTCCGCAGTTTCCCGATCGGACAGAGCAAATCGGAGCGCCTTCGAGTCCGGGCGCCCCACGAATCTCAGAGTATGTCAGCGTCCCCAAGGATACTCCGACTCGAATGCCTGTTCGAAGGAGTAGAGTCCCTCGAAGTCTTCGCGGGTGTCCGAATCCTGCTTGGTCAGGACACCATGGTCCACGAGCAGGAACACGATCTCGCCGATATCGGCCGTCGAATGGATGCCCCAGTGCTCGAGCACCGTGCGAGCGAGCGGTCCGAAGCGATCGAGCGCAACCGTGCGGGCGGAATCCGCCAGCTCTTCGCCGGTCACGTGCCGAGGGGTGACGAGGCTGTGAAGATGGCGATGGAGGGCGTCCAGCACGAAGTAGAACGCCTTGTCGGCGTACCTCGGATGCCGCCGGCTGATCTGACCTACCACGTCCTGAATCGGTGGCTCCAACACCCATCACCTCTCACCAAAGCACGCCGTGTCGCGGCGGTCCGACGGTGGCCGCCAGCCGGCCCGCGCGTCTCCCGCGCCCGGCGTGAATGTAGAAATCGGCAGAAAACGGCGTCAACCCTCCGGGCGGGCCCATACCGCACGATCCTCGATCCGGCACTCGACCCGTCCCGACGTCGCATCGCGGAGAGCGTCCACGAGAGCTCCGACGGTCGTCGCGAACGTGACCACTTCCACTTCGGGACCCGGCTCGAATCGCTCGGCCAACCGTCGCGCGCCGGACGCGTCGAGCGCGGCCGCCACCGCGCCCGTGTCGGGCCAGTCGTAGCGGATATGAACGACCTTCGCCGGGCGGAGCTCCACCGAACGGACCCGATCGAGTGCCGCGCCGGCCGCCGCACCGTAAGCCCGCGCGAGTCCGCCGGTCCCCAGTTTCGTTCCCCCGAACCAGCGAGTCACGACGACTACCGTGTTTGAAAGACCCGCCGACCGGATGGCCGCCAGAATGGGGCGCCCACCGGTGCCGGCCGGCTCACCGTCGTCATCCCAGCGCTCGCGGCCGTCGGAGTCCCGAAAGGCCCAGACATGATGCGTCGCGCCGTGGAATTCCGTTCTCTGTCGGTCTCGGAAACTCCTCGCATCCGCCTCGTCGGACGCGGGTCCGGCGCGCGCGAGAAATCTCGAGCCGCGGTCCCGGACCTCGGCCTCCGAACGATCGACCGGAACCCGGACCGCGACCCCCGGAGAGTCAGCCACCTATGGCGGCCTGCGCCACGGTTCCCGGGTCGGCGACGAGCGGGTAGGCGCTGGTGAACTCCCGCACTTCCTCATGAACCTCGGTGAGCACGGCGTCATCGTTCGCCGACTGCAGCACACGGTGCATCCGGGCCGCGATCCAGCGCATTTCGTCCGGGCCCATGCCGCGCGTCGTGAGCGCCGGGGTTCCGATCCGGATCCCCGATGTCACGAAGGGAGACCGGGTCTCGAAGGGTACCGTGTTCTTGTTGACCGTGATCCCGGCCCGGCCCAGTGCATTCGATGCATCCTTGCCGGACAGATCCGTGTTCCGAAGGTCGACGAGCATCAGGTGGGTGTCCGTTCCTCCGGCGACCAGCCGATAGCCGCAACGGCCCAATTCCTCGGCGAGCACCCGGGCGTTCTGCACCACCCGTTCCGCATAGAGCCGGAACGAGTCGACCGAGGCTTCGTGCAGCGCCACGGCCTTGGCGGCGATCACGTGCATCAGCGGTCCCCCCTGCATTCCCGGGAACACGGCCTTGTCGATCGCCCTCGAGTGCTCTTCCGTGCAGAGGATCAGACCGCCTCTCGGACCCCGCAGCGTCTTGTGCGTGGTGCTCGTGACCACGTCGGACCAGGGAACGGGCGAGGGGTGTCGCTCGAACGGCAGGGTGCGGGGGTACGCGCTCGCGCCTGCGACGATCATCGCAGGGCGCTCGCGGAGCGCCATCTCGCGCAGCGCTTCGAAGTCCACGGTTTCGTCGCCCTCTCGAACGCCGTACGGAAGGAACCGGTACAGCTGACCGCTGAAGTTCACCGGGGACCCGTGAGTCAGATGCCCGCCGTGGCTGAGGTCCATTCCAAGAACAGTGTCGCCCGGCTCCAGCAGTGCGAAATACGCGGCCATGTTCGCCTGCGCCCCGCTGTGCGGCTGCACGTTGGCGTGGTCCGCTCCGAAAAGGGCCGTGGCCCGGTCCCTGGCCAGGTTCTCGGCCTCATCGACG
>JARRPA010000349.1:0-2291 GCA_037383305.1 Gemmatimonadota bacterium
CGTCGACCGTCGCGATCGCGTCATCGTCCGAGGACCACGTCGCATCGGTGATCTCGAACGGCGTGACCACTTCGGGCGGGTCGGTGTTGCTGATCAGCTGAGCGCCGAGCTGCTGGGTGGATCCGAACAGAATCGTCTCCGGCGCATCCAGGATCAGCACGCCGTCCGCGATCGTGGTCACCTTGACCGTCTTCGAGGCCCCACCGGCCGTTGTCAGGACGATGCAGGTCTGGCCCATGCTGGTCCCGCCCGTCACCACGAACAGACCCGGCGGCTGAATTGGCAGCGCGTCCGGATCGTCGGTGACCGTCACCGATCCCACGTTGACGCCGGAATCGACACAACCCGCGGTCGGGTCGATCGCCCAGCTCACCTCGGCGAAGGTCGGCTCGTTGCCGGGGTTCACAGCCCGGCTGGCGAGCTTCGCTTCCCGGCCTGCCGGCACGACCATCACCGTCGGGTTCACGAACAGGTCCGTCGTATCGTTCGCGTCCCAGCTGATCGGATCGTCGTTGCAGGCACCCAGGGCCGCAGCCGCGATCAGCACCGCGCCCAGCCCGGCCTTTCGAACGAAGCCAACTCTCATGGTTCCCTCACTCTCCGAATGTCGCCGTTCCGCGTACCGAGACGCGGATGCGTCGCTCAACCCGCCCTTCTCAGAGTCCGGGTACGATTCCATAGTTCTGCAGGTCCGCCCTCGCCTCGGGGCCGATTCGTCTGGCCCAGTCCGCTCGTGACGTGAGGTTGATGTCCGTCGTGAAGATCATGCTCCAGGCACCGAACCGGTTGTCCTCGATAAAGAGGTAGATGTATCCCGTATCCTGGTACTGCCAGATCTCGTACGGCGGATCTTCCCCACTGTCCGCGGTCGCGCTTCCTCCACCCGAGCCGGACGGGTAGTAGTTGACCACCCGGTTCTGCGGCTCTCCGAGACGCATGTAGAGCCACCCGCGGTCCGTGAGCCAGGGTGCCATTTCTTCGGTCCCCACTCGCTCGGAGTACCGCGCCCGCACCGTTGAGAGGCGATCGAGGTACTCGTCGAGGAAGGGGTTCCCCGGCGTTTCCGGCAAAGGATCACGGCTGTAGAAGAAGTCCGTCAGGTAGCGTCGTCGGGCGTCAGGCGGCAATGCCTTGAAGGCCGACCGCTCCGACTCCGTCAGTAATGTCTCGACACCCCCGAAGGTGTCCTCAAGCTCGGCATCCGAGAGCGACGCGAAATAGTCAGCCAGTTCCGCCATCCCCGCGGTGGTGACGACGTCGAGCGCGGCCCGGCTCCGCACCTCGAACCAGGCGCTGCGAGTCGCGGCTTCCGTACCCGATTCGTTCACCGTCATCACGAGCTCGTATTCGCCGGGAGGAAGACCGTTGAGCGGCAGATGACCCGTAAAGGCCTGTCCGCCCGCCGGAACTTCCACCGTGCGTTCTGGAGTCCTGAACAAGCTCGTACCGGCGCCGTTGCGAACATCGGCCTCGACTTCGACCTGTCTGTCGGTCTCCGCGCCGTACAACTCCAGGTAGTAGTAAAGGTCGGGATCATCCGCGAGGATGACCGTCCGGGCCGTCGCGCTAATGCCGAAGCCGCCGCGCGAAACCGACCAGCTCCCACCGCCGGATTCCTCCAGTGGTTCGACTCTCGTCGCGAGAATCAGGTCCGAAGCCACAGGTCGCCTCGAAAAGGCCGAGAGCGAATAGGACTGTCGAACCCCGAGATCCGCCGCATCCGTCGGATAGGCGAGAATCTCGATCTCATACTCCCCGGGCCGGAGCCCGAAGCTGAACGACTCGAGCATGGAGGAGGCGTCGGTCTCGGCGTAGGCGGCGGCCCTGCCGCTCACCTCGCGAGTCCACGAATCCCGGAACAACTGCGTCCCATCGGCGTCGTTTACCAGCACTTCGAACCGATAGGCGCCCGTCGCGCCGCCGGCGAGAATCGCCAGCGGGACTTCGACCAGGCCGTCCACCGTGGTCACCCCATCCCCCGCCCAAGATCGGACGAGGCTGGCCTCCAGATCGCGAGGCACTTCCGCGACCACCTCCTGCCCGCTCACGGCATACGCCGCGGCGGCCAGCAGGCCGAGACCGATCAGGAGACCCCGCATCAGGCCTCTGGTCTCGACCCCCTTCGGGCCGGGACCTTCAGCAGATGCGAGACGACGCGTCCGGGTCATGATCCGGGACTACTCCCAGCCGATCGTGAACGTGAAGGCATCCACGCTCCCGAGCGCACCGAAGTGCTTGTAGGCATAGTCGAACTGGAGCCGGTACCGGTCCGCGATCCTGTAGAACAGTCC
>JARRPA010000350.1:0-2280 GCA_037383305.1 Gemmatimonadota bacterium
GTCCGCGAGAGTGGTGCGATACAGGTAGAAGTTGTTGGAATCAAAGCCGAGGCGGATGTAGAAGCGGAGAATGCCTCCCGCTCCCCAGTCGTCTCCCTGTGCCAGGCTCCAGGCCCGCATCTGTCCGTACGGCAGAAAGTCGCGCGGGCTGTCGGTGTTCTTCCGGTAGACCTCCACGCGCTGCCCGACCGGGATGTTCGAGAAGGCGATCTGGAGTGACTGCTCGTTGATCGTCTGGGTCGAGAGTTGCAGCTCATCCGTCGCGTCGGATTGCTGCTCCACGATCCCGGGGGGAGATATGTAGTCGGCATCCGTGGTCGACACCGGGCCCACCACGACCTGCCCGGCGGTTCCGGGCGTGTCTCCGATGAACCCGTCGAGGCTTCCGGTGTCCGCTCGCTTCAGCCACGGAGACCCGGTGAATTCCATCCGACTCAGGAGGACCGTTGCGGTCGCTCCCGAAGTGAATGTCATTCTCACATGCCGGACGTTCTGCTGGTTCTCTCCGGTCGCGTTCACCTGGTAGTCCGGAAGTCTGAGCGGAACCCGGTACAGATTGAATTCGAACTCGCCGCCTGTCGGACGCACCAGATAGCGCGATGCGACGTTGAGCGGGATCACGTATCGGAAGAACCGCTCGTCCCGGTTGAGGAAAGCATCTCGATTCAGGTCCTCCGAGTCCTCCAGTCCGTTGCCGCGCGTACAGTTCGCTCGCGGGTCCCCGAGCGGATAGGCGGTCTCGTCGGGGGTCGCCGTGCACCCCTGGTCCCAGATCCCCGTGTCGTCCTGATTGCCCCATACGCCGACCAGCGGATCGACTTCCTGATCCAGCTGGCCGAGTCCAGCCGGAAATCCTAGGGAGTCCAACACGACGGCGTCCTCCGAAACAGTTCCCACGTCGATAATGATCGCGAGATCTTCGTCGGTGGAGCCCAGCGTGCTCGCATAGAATTCGAGAAATTCCGTCGTCGTGAGATCGATCCCGGACTCGGAGAGGGGATTGGTCAGGGAATACCAGCCGTTCTCCCCGGTCGCAGGCGGCTCCGAGAGGGTCACCCAAAGCACGCTCTCCGTCGAACCCGCGCTCAGGACTCTGAGAGCCGGGTCGATCTGCTGCACCTGCAGAGGACCCCGCACCTGGTCTCCCTCGAGCCACTGAGCCTGCCAGACGGCGCTCAGCTGATTCGTCGCGTCGGGCACATCGGGAAGGTAGCTGCCGCTGCCATCGCTGCCCGGCTCCGAAACGACCGACCCGCGAAGCCAGGAGCGGGTTCCAAGGCCGAGCCGGAGTCGGGAGCTGCCTTCGAAGTCCTCTACATACGTCACACCCTTCCGGTTGGTGGTCGGATTCGATCCCGCCACTTCGCCATCGAATGATATGCGTGATTTCACATCGGATCCGGCGCCGGGCAGTGCATCGGCGAGACGATCCAGAGCCGCCACCTCGAATCCGAGCCGGGCGACGACGCCGCCGAGCAAAACGCCGCCGGGCTCGAGCCCCACCTCGGGACGGTTGAGAACCGTACCCTCGCGCTGGCTCAAGCCGATGAAATCGATCGCGCCCGCCTTGCCCAGCGACCAGCTTCCGGTGAGCCCCAGGATGCTCCGATTTGCAAGCTGAAAGATCGGTTTCTGCTCGAACACCACTTCCAGGTCAGGATTCTGGGCACCCGCCAGCAGCTCCTCGGGGCGCAGCAGGGTCAGCTGGCCGATCTCGTAGTCGATCGTGTAGTCCTGACCGTAGACCAGTTCGCGGTCGTTGAGGCGAACCTGCTCGCTTCCCTGCCGGATGCCGATGGCTCCCAGGGAAAAGGAACTGGCCACGCCGCTGCTTCGAGCCCGGTAGTTCAGATTCAGGCGATACAGGAAGCTCGACTCCCTTACCTGGTCCACCGGCTCGTCGTAGATGGAGAAGTTCCGATCGCCGTCGGGCAGGGGGAATGGATTGCCCTGGAGCGTCGCGAGGCGCGGGTCCTCGATCGGAGGCGGATTCTTGAAGGGTTCAAGCGCCGGGAACACCAGATAGCTGCCGGTCACCACGTTCGAGCCGGCGAACTCCCCCGAGGCCGCGGGTCGCCAGATGCGGGCGACGTCCACGACGTCATCCCGGGGCGAATCGTCCAGCCCGAAGATCTCGAGGAAGGCGAATTCCGTATTCTGCTCCACGCGCACTACGGGGCCCGACTCGACCGGGCCCTGCGAGATCACGAGGTCCACCGAACCGATTTCGAGGTCGTCCGCCGAAGAAATCCGATAGATCTGGTGCATCTCCCGCTCCCA
>JARRPA010000351.1:0-2278 GCA_037383305.1 Gemmatimonadota bacterium
GGAATCGACGCCGTCGCGGAACGGGAAGAAAGCATCGGACGCCAGCGTGACCGAATCGAGCGTGTGGCCCGCATCGCGCGCCTTCTTTTCGGCCAGCTGCACGGCGTCCACGCGGCTCATCTGGCCGGCGCCGATGCCGATCGAAGCACCGTCCTTTGCGAGGAGGATGGCATTGGACTTCACCGACTGCACGGCGGACCAGGCAAACGCCAGCTCCTCCCACTCTTCCGGGGTCGGCTCGCGACGGGTCACGACTCGAGTGTCGTCCGATTCGCGAAGCTGAGACGGGCGGGCAGGCTCGGGCGTGGTCTGAACCAGCATTCCACCGCTGACCCCGCGAGCGTCGAGGCCCGCCGCGATCTGTCCGACCGCGGCTCCGAGTCGGCCCTCCGTGGACGGCGACAGAATCCGGATGGAAGGCTTCTCCTGAAGGATTCGCAACGCCGCGGCAGCATAGCCGGGCGCCACGATGCACTCGACGAACAGCTTGGCGATCTCCTCGGCCACGGCTTCCGTGACGGGTTGGGAGAAGATCACCGTCGAACCGAAGGCCGATATCGGGTCGCAGGCCAGCGCCTTTCGGTAGGCCTCGGCGACCGATCGACCCACGGCCAGACCGCAGGGAGTCGTGTGCTTCAGGATCACGCAGGCCGCGGAATCCTCTCCGAGAAAGGGCGCGATCGCGAGGAGGGCACCATCGACATCCAGAATGTTGTTGAAGGACAGTGCCTTTCCGTGCACCTGCCGGAGAGCCGGGATTCCGACCGGCTGTCGTGACGCGACCCGATAGAATGCCGCAGCCTGGTCCGGATTCTCTCCGTATCTCAACTCCTGGGCGCGCACGAGAGAGAGAAGGAACTCCTCAGGCAGCGAATCGCCTTCGGCCTCGGCATCGCTGCCTCTCAGATAGCCGGCCACCGCGGCGTCGTACGTGGCGGTGTGGGTGAACACCTTCGCCGCCAGCCGACGCCGAAGATCCGAATCGTCCTGCTCGGAGTCGATCGCGCCGAGCACGCTGTCGTAGTCGTCGGGATCACAGATCGGGTACACGAACGGATGGTTCTTGGCCGCTGCCCGCAGCATCGTAGGACCCCCGATGTCGATCTGCTCGAGTGCATCGGCGAGCGTCGCGTCCGGGCGCGCCACGGTCTCCCGGAACGGATAGAGGTTCACTGCGACCAGGCCGATCGCCGAGAGATCGTGCTTCTCGAGGTCGCGAACGTCCTGCTCCACCGAGAGCCTCGCGAGCAACCCGGCATGGACGGCGGGGTGGAGGGTCTTGACACGACCGGAGAGGATCTCGGGAAACTTCGTGAACTCCGCGATCGGGGTGACCGGGACGTCGGCTTCCCGGAGCACGCGCGCCGTGCCTCCCGTCGAAAGAAGCGTCCAACCACGCTCGACCAGTGCGGTTCCGAACTCCACCAATCCGGTCTTGTCAGATACGCTGAGAAGCGCGTAGGGCATTCGATCTACCTCACCTCTTCGGTGGGACGAGTCCGAATCGATCGTCCCGGAACAAGGGGCGTCTCCACTCCGGTCTTCCGGCCGGGTCGGTCGTAAGGTCCCCGGTCGCGAACGCTTCCACTACGTCGGGAAGCAGTCGATGCTCCACCTCCAGCACCCTGCCCGCAAGGGTCTCCACCTCGTCGCCTTCGAGAACAGGAACCGGCCACTGCGCCACGATGGGGCCGTGATCGTACTGCTCGTCCACGACATGCACCGTGGCTCCACTGATCCGGGCTCCCGATGCGAGCACAGCTTCATGGACCCGGCGTCCGTACATTCCTGGCCCTCCGAAGGCGGGAAGCAGCGCAGGGTGAATGTTGAGAATCCGACCGCGATAGGCTCGAACCACGGCCTCGGGAATGAGCTTCAGAAAACCAGCGAGCACGAGCAGGTCGGCCTCCGCGATTTCGAGCTCCGCGAGCATCGCCGCTGCCAGGCTCTCGGAGTCGACACCCGCGGGAAGGACCGACCACGGCACCCCCGCCTGCTCCGCGCGAGCGATGGCGCCGATCCCGGGGCGGCTGGCCACCACCCGTGACACCCGCGCGACTCCCCCGGAGGTTTCTGAGAACCGATCGAGGAGGGCCTGGAGATTGGTGCCCGAGCCCGAGACGAAGACGGCGATCTGATAGGGTGGATTCACGGCTCGCTCCGTGGTACGGCCTGGCGGATCGCTTCCAGCAGACTCCCCGCTCGAGGCACGGCTGCCGGGACCGGACCATCATACCGTCCGTCGGACCCTGCCACCAGAATCACATCCCCGCCCAGC
>JARRPA010000352.1:0-3041 GCA_037383305.1 Gemmatimonadota bacterium
CCGCAAGCTGCTCTGGGAGATCGGTGAAGCCGTGCATTGGTCTCGTACGGACGCGGACCTTCCCTTCGAATATCGTGCGATCGGTGACCGGGCCGTGGCGGAGGGGCATGGGGCGCTGTTCGCCGATCTCGCTCTGAATCCCGATTGGGTGCGCCATGCCCGATCACTGGACGGCAATTCGCTGGAAGAGTACCTGAGGCTCGCTTCCTTCCTTGATCTCTACGATCTCCGCCGGCTGGCTGCCCGCCTGCAGTTCGACCTCGAGCTGTCGGAAAGCGAGAGACCTGGCTCGATGGGCCCGCGCTGGTCCGAGCTGATGTACGGTGCGACGAACGTCCATCACGATCCGCGCGGCTACCTGACGCGGCTAGGACAGCGGTTCGGGTCGGCCCGGCGCCTCCGCGGGCGACTGCTCTCCGCCGCTCTCGACCGTTCGCTCGAGGACCGGTTCGGCAGGGATTGGTTCCGGAATCCGCGATCGGGCCAGTACCTCTCCCAATGGCTCGCCGGCGGGCTGACTCGCGATGCCGGAGAGCTCTGCGAACTGCTGGGCATGCCCGGACTGGTCGCCGATCCGCTGATCGCGAACGTGCGGGACCGGTTCGCGTGATCCGCGGCGAACTCGGTCGGTCCCGATCTCGCTTCGCCGCCCGGTCCGCGGCGATCGCGGCCCTGGTCGCCCTGCTTCCGGGCACGGCGTCCGGCCAGTCCGGATCCGTTTCGGCCTCGTCGCCCGATTCGCCCGGTGGGTCGTTTTCGGATCCGGAGGTTCTGACGCCGGCAGAAGCCGCCAGTTACCTGTCCTATACCTCGCCAGACACGGCGTTCGTATGGCTGGGCAATCTGGCGGACAAGGCGGAGGACCGGCTCGAGGTCGAGCCGCTCGTCACCGTGCCCGGCAGTTCGGGCGGGCGCCCTGCGGTCGTGCCCGTCGCCCGGGTGTCCGCGGGCCCGAATCGCGACCTCGCGATCGGCGATCTGCGCCCGCTCCTCGAACGGCTCGAGGTGGCGATCGTGCCTGCGGCGAACCCGATCGGGATGCGCGCCGGTACCCGGGTCGATGCGAGCGGAGAAGACCCGAATCGCGACCACCTGGTGCTCGCTTCCCCGGTCAACCGGGCGCTGTGGCGTCTGCACTCTGAGATCGAGCCGCATGTGGTGCTGGATCTGCATGAAATGGGACCATCACCGTTCGAGGCACAGGTCGGCCTTCCGACGCATCCGAACGTGGACCCGCGGCTCACGGAACTGGCCCGCTACTGGCTGCTTCCCTACGTGGTGCGAGCGCTGGCCCAGCAGAACATCAGGTTCCACGAGTACATCGCCGAGAACCCCGACCCATCGTACACGAACGAGCTGGCGGCCCCGGCGGATAGCTTTTTCAGCTGGGCGCCGATTTCGGCCGACAACGCCCGCAATGCGTTTTCGCTGGCGGGAAGCGTGGGACTGCTCCTCGAGACCGCATCGAAACATGAGATCGACGACCTCGCCCGAAGGTCGGATCGACTGTTCCTGACCACGGTTTCGTTTCTCGAGGTGATCGCCGGACTTTCCGACGAAGTGCTGGCCCGCGCGTGGAACAGTCCCGACCATCGGGAGGCGTCTTCGCCGTTCCTCTCCCTGCGTGCCGAGCAGGTAGACGATCCCGAACAGCCGTATCTCCGCTGGCTGCACTGGAACGAGAAAGGCAACCTCGTGCCGCTGAAGGTCGAGCGCTGGCGTCCGGCCGTGCGGGTCACGGCTTCTATGCCGCTGCCAGGAGCGTGGGTCGTGACACCCGAGGGGGCCGATCTCGTCGCGCACCTGCGGCGCCACGGTATCCGGGTGGAGATCCTTCACGAGCCGGTGACTCTCGAGGTGAGCGCGTACCGGACGCCCGACATCGTCGAGCCTGCGGTACGGACCTTTCCCGCCGGCAGCTGGGTGATCCGAGCCGACCAGGCGCGCCAGCGGCTGCTCTTTTCCCTGATCGAGCCCGGCTCGGATGACGGCTGGCTCTACTCGCCGCCGCCGGGGCTGGCGCGGACGGCGGCCGATCTGCTGGCGGCCTTCGCGCCGGAGGACGAGGCGATTTCTGCGAGATCGGAGGGGGACCCGTCGCCACCGATCGACCTTCCGCTCTTCCGTATCGAGGGATCGGTTCCCGATCTGCCGCTGAGCGTCGCAGACGCCGCGTGGCCTGATGGGATCGGGGGTCGACCTTGAAACGCAGGGCCCGACCCGCTGGGCCCGTAGCGGCGCTGCTCGGATCCGTAGTGGCGGCCACTGCCTGGGTGCGCGCAATGAACCGCCGGAACCGCCGGCTGGTGCGTCCACCGATGCGGGACCGGATGGGTCATCTCTATCCGACGAGGCTGTTCGAGTTGTCGGACGGAGAAGAGGTACTGTACGTGGACGCCGGCGAGGGAGTCCCGCTGCTGTTGATTCCGGGAGCGGACGGGATGAAAGAGACCTGGCGGTATCAGCTGCCGGCCCTCGCCCCCCGATACCGCGTGATCTCGGCGGATCTGCGCTCCCGGTTCCCGGAAGGGACCGGCTTTGACCGGTTCGCCGATGACGCGGTCGAGCTGCTGGACGAGCTCGGAGTCGAGTCGGCGATCGTCGTCGGCCAGAGTCTCGGCGGTGCCGTGGCGATGCGGCTGGCGTCGAAGTACCCGACGCGCGTCCGGGCTCTTGTCCTCGCGAACACGCTCGCACGGGTCAGCTACGAGCACGTCGGCTTCAATGCGACTCTGCTCGTCCCGGTGGCGGCGGCGGCGAACCGCTATCTGCCCACGCGAGCCGCCGAGTGGCTCGGCCGGGTGTGGAGCCAGAACGACATCTGGATCTACGACTCCTCGCCCGGCTGGAAACGGGTGGTGGATTACGCGCTCTATACAGGTTCGCGGACCGAACCGGCTCACATTTCAGGACACCGGGTGAAGTTGCTGAGGGGCGTCGACCTGCGGCCGCAGCTTCCCTCGATCGAGGTGCCGACGCTCGTCCTCAAGGGACCGCGGGACACCTACACCCCGGCGGAGTGGGCGATCGAGATCGCCGAG
>JARRPA010000353.1:0-3483 GCA_037383305.1 Gemmatimonadota bacterium
CCGCGGGCGTCATGCGGCAGAAGACAGCGGTCAGGCACTCGTCGAGCTGGCACTTGCGCTACCGCTGCTGTTGCTGATTCTCGTCGGCATCTTCGAGTTCGCACGAGCATACAGCATGAAGCAGAGCATCGTGAACGCGGCTCGTGAGGGCGCCAGAACGGCCGTCGTTCAGACGACGCCGAATCAGACGGCTGTAGATTCTGTTATCAATCTGTACCTGTCTTCCAACAATATTTCCGCGGATTCGATCTCCATCGAGATTACGGCACCCGACGGCACGACCAAGGCGTTCGACATCGCGTCCGCCGGTGATGCCGTCTCCGTGATCGTCTCGGACCGCTACGAATTCATTCTACTCGGACCCATCGTGGGCCTCGTCACGGGGGGATCCTTCCGAAGCGGCGTGGATCTGCGATCTCGAGCGACCATGCGCAAGGAATAGACGCCCCGACTTGACCCTCAGACTGCAACGGCCCGACCCCGCTGTTCGGAGGTCGGGCCGTCTTTCGTTCCGGTTCGGCGGGCGGACGGCCGGGATCGTCCGGCGCTCAATGCCTCATCGGCGCCAGGAACGCTTCTCCTCTTCGCCCACGGGCTCGTGGAGCGTGCTGATGTAGCTCTCCCCCGGAGCATCCGTGTCGATGTTGCCGTAGATCGGCTTTTCGTTACGGAGCATGTCGACCCAGGGATACATGGCCGACATCGGCAGGAAGACGACCGCCACACGCGCGTCCTCATTCCACATGGCGCCCGGCATGTCGGAGCCATCCGGGAGAAAGTAGAAGAGGAGGCGGAGATGCTCGCCGAAACAGGCGACGATGGCGCGGGCCGTGACGGTGATGCCGCCCCAGGTCGAGGAGTGGTCGCCCAGGGTGATCTGGTACTTCTCTACGAGAAAGTTGTGCTTCGCCATTTCCTGACTCCTATGCGTGTGAGCGCTCCCGACAACCCGGCAACAATAATCGGGCCCAACGGATAATGAAACTCCCGGCCACCGGTCAGCCGACCGAAATGCCGCTCTTGCCCTCGTCGGGCCACCGGATCAGGTGCAGGTCCTGCTGCGGAAACGGAATGGAGCAGCCGGCCGCTTCGAGGCGCTCCTTGATCTGTCGAGTGAGTTCGAACCGGAGGGCCCAGTAGTCCTCCGCTTTGCACCAGGGACGCACCACGAAGTTCACCGAAGAGTCTCCCAGCTCACTCACGGCGACCTGAGCGGCCGGCTCGTCCAGCACCCGGTCCTCTTCCTCGAGCATGCGGAGCAGAGTGTCCCTCGCGACCTGGAGGTCGTCGCCGTACCCGACACCGGCGACCAGGTCGATCCGACGGTTCTCGTTGGCCGAAAAGTTCTTGATCGGCTCGCCGTACACCTTTCCGTTCGGGATCGTGATTTGAACGTTGTCCGGAGTGTTGAGAATCGTCGAGAAAACCCCGATCGTCTCGACCGTGCCGCTCGTCCCCCCGACTTCGATGAAGTCCCCTACGTGGAAGGGTCGGAAGAGGAGGAGCATCACTCCGGAGGCGAAGTTCGCCAGCGTTCCCTGCAGTGCGAGACCGACCGCCAGCGAGGCGGCGCCGAGCACGGCGATGCTCGAGGTCGTCGGAATCCCGAAGAGCCCGAGCACCGCGAGAAGGACGAAGGCGAGCAGCAGGGCGTACACGAGGCCGGAAAGAAAGGGGACGATCGTGGAGTCGACGCCTGCCCGCTCGAGGGCGTTGCGCGTCAGCTTGCGACCCCACCCCGCCAGAATCCGTCCGATCACGAGGACTGCGATCGCTCCGATCACCTTGAGTCCCCACTGCGAAAGCACGTCCACTGCCTGGTTCAAGAACGAACCCGCATCCAGTTCCTGCATTCGATTCTCGCTTGCTGTGCGGCGCCGGAATGCCCTCGGGAAGGGTGCGCCTGTCCCCGCCCGAGCGTAGTTTTACGGAACAACCGTACGTGCGCGAAACGCTCGCAACAAGTGGGAGAATCGTCACCCCCGCGACGATTCCAACCGCGCGGAGGACGCATGGCTCCAGAATCCGACTCGTTCGCTTCGATGGATGCGAGGTGTGACGAAGATGTTCCTGCCCTGGTCCGATCGCTGGCCGGACCCGATGGACTCCTCCGGAAGCAGGCCCGGCGATGCCTGATCCGCAGGGGAGACGAGGCGGTCGACGCGCTCGTAGAGGCTCTCCGCGATCCGAGTGCCTTGATGCGCACCGAGGCTGCCGAGGCCTTGCTTTACATTGCCAGCCCCCGGGCGGCCGCTGGGGATGCACTTCCTCGAGGACAAGGAGTTCGGGGTCCGGTGGCTGGCCGCGGAAGCCCTCATATCGCTCCGCTGCGAGGGTATGGTGCCGTTGCTGAAAGGCCTGATCGACAGAGCGGACTCCCTCTGGTTCCGGCAGGCCGCTCACCACGTGCTGAGCGATCACTATTGCGACCGAATGCGGAGCGACCTCCTGCCGGTTCTCGAGGCGCTGAGCGCACGGGACGCGCAGGACACCGCGCCCGTCGCCGCCGGACAGGTGCTGCGGCAGCATTCGCAAGCCACATCCGCCTGATGCCGGAAGTAAGTGATTCCGGAAGGAGGACACCATGACGATCGCGACGAAGATCGAAGAGTATCTGGAAGCGCAAGGCGTGAAATTCGAGGTCATCGACCACCCGATCGCCTATACGGCGCAGGAGGAAGCGGCTGCGAGTCACGTTCCGGGTCGGAGCTGGGCGAAGACGGTGGAAGTGCTTCTCGATGGCCGCCCGGCGATCTGCGCGATCCCGGCCACGCGCCGGCTGGATCTCAAGAAATTGCGCGCGGTGACGGGAGCTTCCGCGGCGACTCTGGCTACCGAGGGCGAGTTGGGGGAGCTTTTTCCGGACTGTGACCTGGGAGCCATGCCGCCGTTCGGTAACCTGTACGGGCAGACGACGTTCGTGGATGAGGAACTGCGCGAATCGGAACGGATTGCGTTCCACGCGGGGGATCATCGCTCCGCGATCGAAATTCCCTACGCCGAGTTCGAGAGACTGGTGGAGCCGGTTCCCGGCGAGTTTTCGGCTCCCGCCGGGGAAAGAGGCTGATCCGGACGGGTCTGGTCAGAAGCCGGCCGACCGCTTCGCCGCGTCCGATTCCGTGACAGCGGTTCCCGAATCCGCACACTTCAGGCGTGTGAGAGTCCACAGTCGGCCGGCCGCAAGGTCATAGCGTATAAGAGGTTCGCCTTCCCGCTGCGCATGGCACGGACTCTGCGCCGGTCAGATCGTCGGAGGTCAGGGGCGCTGCGAGGGAGTCCGGACACTCTCTGGCGGTTCTTCGAGCGGAGACACGCGACTCCGGACTCGCCGGGAGCGGGACGATCGAGGGGATGAAATGTCGAAGTTCCTGCAGGATTTGAGATTCGGGATTCGTTTCCTCATCAAGCATCCGGGCTTCACGACGGTCACGGTTCTGACCCTCGCGATCGGCATCGGTTCGACGACCGCCATGTTCAGCGTGG
>JARRPA010000354.1:0-2243 GCA_037383305.1 Gemmatimonadota bacterium
TCGGCCCCCCAGCCCCACGATTTCGCATCCTCGTGCGCCACCAGGACCCGGTTCGTCTTCTTGACCGAGCGCGCGATCGATTCCATGTCGAGGGGAGTGAGTGACCGCAGATCGAGCACGTCGGCGGAGACCGGCCGACCGTCCCGCTCCAGCTGCCGCAGCGCCTTTCGCGTCCTCTCGACGAGGGCGCCGTAGGTGACGACGGTGAGCTCCGTCCCTTCCTCGACGAGCGCGGCCCGGCCGAAGGGGATCATGTAGTCCGGCCCCGGATATCGGCCTTTGTTGTACGTCTGCCGGTACAGGTGCTTGTGCTCGAGGAAGAGCACCGGGTCCTCGCAGCGGATCGCGGTGCGCAGCAGGCCGTTCGCGTCCTCGGCGTTCGACGGGCAGATCACGTGCATGCCCGGCGTGTGGGTGAACAGCGAGGCGCCGGTCTGCGAATGGTAGACGGCCCCGCCCGACAGATATCCGCCGTACGTCGTGCGCCCGACGACCGGGCAGCTGAACGCTCCGTTGGAGCGCCACCGCATCGTGGTGATCTCGTTGCGCAGCTGGTGAAAGGCGGGCCAGATGTAGTCGAAGAACTGGATCTCGACCACCGGCTTGAGACCTCGCAGCGCCATCCCGATCGCACGACCCACGATGTTCGCCTCGGCCAGAGGCGAGTTGAACACCCGGTCGGAGCCGAACTCGCGCTGCAGGCCGGCCGTGACCTTGAATACGCCCCCCGTCCCCTTCACCTCGTCCAGGTAATCGTCCCGGGATACGTCCGCCACGTCCTCGCCGAACACCACGATCCGGGGATCGCGGCGCATCTCGTCGCGCATGCAGGCGTTGAGGAGGTCCACGACCGTCGTCTCGGTCGCGTCCTCTTCGAACACCGGCTCGGTCGCGAACGCCTCCGAGGTCGAGTCCACCTCATCGGAGAACACGTTGACGTACACGCTCTCCGGACCCGGCTGGGGCTGCTCCACGGCGCGTTCCGAGGCGTCGGCGATTTCGACGTCCACCTCCTCGCGGATCGTCGCCAGAGTCTCCTCCGTGGAGATTCCTTCGCTCACCAGCCAGGCGGCGAACGTGGAGATCGGATCGCGCTCCGCCTCCGCCTCGCGTTCCGCCTCGGGCTTGTACATCCGCTCGTCGTCGGACATCGAATGGCTGTACGGGCGGATCACGTGGGCGTGCACCAGGCCCGGTCCGCGACGCAGCCGGCAATGCTCCACGACTTCGGCGAACGCCCCATAGCTCGCGATCGGGTCGGTGCCGTCCACCTCCCGGATCATCAGGTCCGGGAAGCTGGACACCAGCTTCGAGATGCTGCCACCCGCCGTGTTGACTTCTACCGGGACCGAGATCGCGTACCCGTTGTCCTCGACGAGGTAGATCACCGGCAGCTTCAGATTGCTCGCCGTATTGAGCGATTCCCAGAACTCGCCTTCGGACGTGGTCCCCTCCCCGGTGGTGACGAGCACGACCTCGTCCGACTCGAACCGGAGGTCCTCATCCAGTCCGAGGGCCGCGGCCCGGACGCCGGCCTCCGCGCAACCGACCGCCTGCAGGAACTGGGTGCCGGTGGGGCTCGAGACGGAAACGATGTTGTAGTCCGGGTGGCCCCAATGGGAAGGCATCTGTCGTCCGCCGCTGGCCGGATCGTCGGCGGCACCGACGCCCTGAAGAAACATCTCGTACGGCGTGACCCCGAGCTGCAGGCAGAGCGCGCGATCCCGGTAGTAGCCGAAGAACCAGTCACGGCCCGGGCGCAGTGCCATGCCGGCCGCCGTGAGCACGGCCTCGTGACCGGCGCCGCTGATCTGAAAGAAGATCTTCTGCTGGCGCTTCATGAGCAGTTCGCGGTCATCGATCCGCCGCGAGGTGACCATCGTCCGGTACATCGCGAGCAGGTCCGACGTACCCAACCCGAAATGCTCCGCCACGGCCCGGTCCGTCATTCCTTCAGATGTCGTCGCCATCCGCAGTTCATCCTCGGTCCGTTCGGGGCGAACTTCCGCCCTTTTCGCGCGAATTCGCGCCTCGTGCGAGTCGCGGAACATAATCGGTCCGCGAAGACCCGACCACTCACGGTCGGTCAAACCCGGGACGTCGCCGGCGGACGCCGCACTCTGTCGCTTCCCGCACCCGGCCGATCGGTCTACTTTCAGACATGGACAGGTTCCCGAGCCCGCCCCGCCTCGCAGCCATCGACGTGGGCACCAATTCGATCCGCCTCGTGGTCGCCGAGGTGG
>JARRPA010000355.1:0-2224 GCA_037383305.1 Gemmatimonadota bacterium
GCGCTCGGCAAAAAACGGGTCCTCGAGCCCGGGGTCCAGGGCGGCCGGGACCACCTCGCCGGCCGCCGCCAGCCGACCCTCGGGATCGAACCGCCGGGTGCCTTCGCTGAGCCGCCGCGCCGCTTCGTCGATCAGGGCGACGCCCGGCCCTGTGTCGAACGCGACCGGAGCGGCCACGTTCGCCCCGCCGGGAAGGCCTGTAACGTTCGCCATCCCTCCGAGATTCTGAATCGCGAGACTGCGATCGGAACGCGAGAGGATCATCAGATCGAAGAGAGGCGTGAGGGGGGCCCCATGCCCGCCCGCTGCCACGTCGCGCACCCGAAAGTCCGAGACAACGTCGATCCCGGTCCGCTCGGCGATCACGGCCGGCTCTCCGATCTGCAGCGTAGAACCGGACCTCGAGCCATCCGGCGGACGGTGCCAGACCGTCTGTCCGTGACTCCCGACCGCCGTTACCTCTCGCGGCGACACGTCGGACTCTCGAAGCAGAGAGTCGACGGAATCGGCGAAGAGGCGACCGAGATCGAAATCCAGCTCGCCCAGCGACGCTGACCCTCCTCGGCCTGCCACGGCGTCGGCAAGCCGCTCAGAGAGATCCGAAGGGTACGGACGGGTGAGAAACGCGACGAGCCGGGCCCGCTCGGGACGCTCGTCACGTCCGCCGAACTCTACCAGCGCCGCATCGATCCCATCGAGCGAAGTACCCGACATCAATCCGACGAAGAGGTCGCTCACTCCTTACCTCCCGTATCCATGGCCGCAGGCCACCGATCGAGGCACGCGCCGAGGAAGCCGCCGCACGCTTCGAGCCGCGATTCGGCCTCCGCGCGATCCACCCTCATCGCGTGCATGGCGAGCGCGGTCTTCACCCGGCCGCCTGCGGAGGCGAGCAGAGTCTCGGCCGCATCGCCACCGAGCCCGGTCACCGCCCGCACGATCCGCAGGCTCCGGTCTTCGAGCTTTCGGCTGGTCGCCCGGAGATCGACCATCAGGTTTCCGTACACCTTCCCCAGGCGAATCATCGTAGCCGTCGTGATCGCGTTCAGCACCAGTTTGGTGGCCGTCCCGGCCTTGAGGCGTGTCGAGCCGACGATCGCTTCCGGTCCGGTTCGGACCGTGATCGAGTGGTCCACGGCCGCCCGGAGATCGGGGGGCGGCTCCGTGCAGGTCACGAGACCCGATCGCGCACCGGCGGCGATCGACTGCTCGACGGCCGCCCGGACGAACGGCGTCGTTCCCGAAGCCGCGATTCCAATCACGAAGTCTCGAGGTCCGACTCCCGCACTCAGAATCGCATCTCGGCCGGCCTCCTCGTCGTCCTCCGCCCCTTCCTGCGCCCGCACGAGCGCCTCGAAGCCGCCCGCGATGATGCCCTGCACGAGGTCGGGATCGGTTCCGAAGGTAGGGGGGCACTCGGCCGCGTCCAGCACCCCGAGGCGACCGCTGGTCCCGGCTCCGACATAGAACAGCCGACCCCCCGAGGCGAGTCGCGGCACGAGGTCGTCCACGAGCGCCGCGATTCGGCACGCCTCGGCGGCCACCGCGTCCGGCACCGACCGGTCCTCGGCATGAAGCAGATGGAGGATCGTCTTCGTGTCCGCACGGTCGATCGCGGCTGTCCGAGGGTTGAACTTCTCGGTGAGCCGAGCGTCTCCGAGGTCGAGGTGCCGGGACCTGCGCTCACCGGCCGGGGGCCCGTCTCCTTTCCCCTTCAACGGCATCCCATGCCGATCAGAAATAGTACCGGAGGTCGAACTCGACGCCGCCGTACGTCAATCGGTCACCCGTATCCCGGATCGGAATCCCGGAGCCGGAGAACTGAAGACCGATCGTGAAGTCGTCGCGCGCGATGTACGAGACTCTCACGTATCCGGTGTTCAGGCTTCCGTCGACGTCTTCCGCGGCCTCGGGGTAGGAGTCGCTGAGAAAGCCCAGCGCCACATGAATCGGTATGCCGCGCCACGCATCGAGATCGAAATCCAGCTGTGCGCCGAGACGATAAAACAACTCGTCGTCGCTCCTCCGGTCGATTGACTCCCCGAACCCCAGATCTCCGTTGGCCACCACGCCGAACAGGGGGGAAAACGTGTGTGCGTAGCGGACGCCTCCGGCGACCCGCAATGCACTGTTCTTGCGAACGATGCTCGCATCGATCCCATCCACCACGTCGCGAACGAACCCTCCGATATCGACGGCGGTGAAGCTTTTGTTCGAAACGCGC
>JARRPA010000356.1:0-3226 GCA_037383305.1 Gemmatimonadota bacterium
GGCGGAGCCCGGGCCTCCGGGGCCTCAGACGTCGCGTGCTGCCGATGCGTCCGTCGCCACGTCGGATGCCACGCTTCCCGGCGTGCTCCGATTGCTTCCCGAACCGCTGTCCCTGCGCGTGAAGACGGACGCAGGGCGACCCGTGGAGGTGACAGGCGCCGGACGGACGTGGGCGATCACCGCCGCCGAGGGTCCCGAACGTCTTTCCGGCGACTGGTGGAAAGATCCCTATCGCCGCGAGTACTTCCGGGCGTGCACTGGAGAGGGTGAGCTCCTGTGGCTGTACCGCGAAGTCCGCCGCAACGGGAAGCTGCACTGGTGGCTTCACGGCTGGTGGGACTGAACGGAACGGCCTCGCCGTTCGTCGAGCTCGCGGCCCGGTCCGGCTTCTCGTTGCTGGACGGGGCGTCGAACCCCGAGCAGCTGGCGGAGCGGGCAGCCGGGATCGGCCTTCCGGCCCTCGCCCTCGCAGATCGTTTCGACCTCGGGGGCGTGGTCCGGTTCGAGCGGGCCTGCCGGGAGGTCGGAGTGCGCCCGATCGTCGGGGCGGAGGTCCTCGTACCTCTGGCCGGGGCCCGGTCCGACGCCCGTATCGGTGGATCGAACACCGGGCGGGAACCGGATTCGAGCCGCCTGTCGCTCGTGCTGCTCTGCGAGAGTGCCGAAGGGTATCACAATCTGTCGGCGCTGGTGACCTCGGCCCGACTCGATCACCCGCGGGGAATTCCCGCGCTGCCACTCCTCCGGCTGACGGGAAGGACCGAAGGCCTCGTCTGCCTCCTGCGCACGCACGGACTCGATCCCGTCTGCGAGATCGTCAACCGTGCGCTCGACCGGCTGCGCGGCCTGTTTCCGGACCGGTTCTGGCTCGCGCTGGAGCATCACGGACTGCCCGAGGACAATCGCGCCTGCGAGCGGTGGTTGGCGTTCGCCCGGCATGAGGCACTCCCCTGGGTTCCCGTCAATGCACCCCGCTACGCCCGACCTTCCGGCCGGATCGTGCACGACGTCCTGATCTGCCTGCGCCACGGGGTGACCCTGGACGAGGCCGGCGACCTGCTCAAGCCGAACGGCGAATGGTATCTGAAGGGAGCTCGGGAAATGCGGGCCCGGTGGTGTTTCCGGGCACGGGAGGCGGAGGCCTCCCCCGTACGTGCACCGGGTGCGCCCCGGACGGATCGCCTGCTCCCGGGTTGTGACTGCGAGGGGTGCGCTACGGCGATCCTTTGGGCAAGGCCGAGCGAAAGCAGATCGAGCACGAGCTGAGCGTGATCCGCCGTCTCGAACTCGAGGACTACTTCCTGGTCATGTGGGACATCGTGCGGTTCGCGCGGCGCGAGGGAATCCTGGTGCAGGGAAGGGGCTCCGCCGCCAACTCGGCCGTCTGCTACTGCCTCGGAATCACGGCCGTGGACCCGGTGGGGCTGGACCTGCTGTTCGAGCGGTTCCTCTCGGACTCCCGTCACGAGCCCCCGGACATCGACCTCGACATCGCGCACCAGGAGCGCGAGCGGGTGCTGCAGTACGTGTACGAACGCTACGGCCGCGCGCACGCGGCCATGGTGTGCGAGTCGATCACCTGGCGGGGGAAGATGGCCGTGCGGGATGCGGCCCGGGTGCTCGGATACCCGCAGGCGACGAGCGATGCGCTGGCCGCGGAGGTGGAGCGGAGCGGCGGCGCCGATGCGGTGAAGCGGCTGGTCGAGGGTGGGCTCGAAGCGGCCGGGCTCGATCCCGGCGATCCGCGCACCCGGGCCCTGCTCCGCATCGTGCAGGGGCTCGAAGACCTCCCGCGTCACCGTTCCATCCACGTGGGCGGGTTCGTGATCTCCGACCGGCCGATCGGTGAGATCGTTCCGGTGGAGCGGGCCTCGATGCCCGATCGCACGATCATCCAGTGGGACAAGGACGACCTGGAGCTGCCGGGGTTCATCAAGTTCGACCTGCTGGGGCTGGGGATGCTGACGATGCTGTCGGACGCGCTCCGGCTGGTGCGCGAGAGCCGGGGCGTGACGCTGGACCTCGCGGCGTTGCCGCCCGATGACCCTGCCGTGTACGACATGATCTGCGAGGCGGACACAGTGGGCGTGTTCCAGATCGAGTCCCGCGCCCAGATGAACACGCTGCCGCGCGTTCGTCCGCGCTGCTTCTACGACCTGGTGATCGAGGTGGCGCTGATCCGCCCGGGCCCGATCCAGGGAGACATGGTGCACCCCTATCTGCGGCGCCGGCGCGGCGAGGAGCCGGTGACCTACCTGGATCCGCGACTGGAGCCGCTGCTCAGCCGCACCCTCGGCGTGCCGCTATTCCAGGAGCAGGGGATGAAGGTGGCGATCGTTCTCGCCGGCTTCACACCGGCGCAGGCCGACAACATGCGCCGCGCCATGGGCTTCAAGCGTTCCCACCGGAAGATGCAGGAGGTCGAGCGGGATCTCGTGGCCGGCCTTTCGGCGAACGGGGTCGCCCCCGCGGTCGCGGACAAGGTGCTGCAGTATCTCACCGCGTTCGCGAACTACGGTTTCCCGGAGAGCCACTCGGCGAGCTTCGCCCTGCTCGTCTACGCCTCGGCCTACCTGAAGCGCTGGTACGCGCCGGAGTTCACCTGCGCCCTGCTCAACGCTCAGCCGATGGGGTTCTATTCACCGGCGACGATCCTCCATGACGCCCGCCGGCACGGGGTGGAGGTACGACCGATCGATCTCGCGATCTCGGAATGGGACTGCACGCTCGAAGCTTCCACGAACGAGGGCCGGGACGGTTCTCTTCCCGGCCTTTATCACGAAGCTCTCAATGTCGTTGAGGAAGCGGGCGGCGCGGACTCTCCGGAAGAGGCCTCCGGCGCTTTCCGCCAGCCAGCGTCTGAAGGAGAGTCCCCGCCGCCTGCCCCCGCTCTGCGCCTGGGACTCCGCTTCGTGCACGGCCTCGGATCCCGGGCGAGGGACCGGCTGCGGGCGGCACGGGAGGCCGGCCCGTTCCGCTCGGTAGAGGAGGTGGTGGCGCGCAGCGGGCTGGGACCGCCGGAGCTTCGGGTGCTGGCCGAAGCGGGAGCGTTCGAGAGTCTGTGGCCCGGGCGCCGTGACGCCTTGTGGGAGGTGCTGCGGAATTCACGGGGAGACGCGGGTCCCCTGGCTCGCCGCACCGTGAAGACGGCGCGCCGCCTGCCGGCGATGTCGGAATTCGAGCGCGTGCTGGCGGACTACCGGACCACCGGCCTCTCTCCGGGCGC
>JARRPA010000357.1:0-3106 GCA_037383305.1 Gemmatimonadota bacterium
CGGGAGCGGTGACATTCGCCCCCTTCGAAGAGATGCAGGCGGCGGACTACGTGATGAGCCTCCGGAACAAGCTGATGGGCCAGGTGAATCTCGTTCTGATCGGACGGGAACACGTCGCCGCGTCAGGATCGTTCACACTGACGAGCGGAGTGCTGGACGAAGACCCGATCCCGGGCGGGACGGCCGCCTCGATGGTGAACGGCGGTATCAACGCTTTTGTGCTCGCCGCTTCGATCGAGATGCCGGCCGGGCAAAGGATCAACGCCGTCAGCCCGGGTGTGATCGAAGAGGCGTTGGATCAGTACGCGCCATTCTTCCGGGGCTTCGAGCCCGTTCCGGCGAGCCGGGCCGCGCTCGCCTATGCGAAGAGCGTGGAAGGCGGCCGATCCGGGCAGGTTTTCCGCGTACGTTGAATCCGAAACAGACGGGTGGAGACAAGATGATGATGGAGGACCCTGTCGGGTGGATCCCGCGGCTGACCTGGGCCCGGGGGGCTGGCCTGGCACTCGCCCTGCTCGTCGCGCCCGCGGGCCTGACGGGGCAGAGTCGACCGCCGACCCCGGCGGCGCCCCGGCTGATCGTCCTCGGTACGTCACAGGATGGAGGGATCCCGCAGGCCGGGTCTCGGGATCATCCCGCCTGGGAGCGGTCCGATCTCCGACGGCGGATCGTCAGCCTCGGCCTGGTGGACCCGGCCTCGGGTCGCCGCTGGCTGTTCGAGGCCACACCGGACTTCCGCGAGCAGCTGCACCGCCTCGACGAGATCGCTCCGGTCGACGAGTCACCGGGTCTCGCCGGGATCTTCCTCACCCACGCCCATATCGGGCACTACACAGGCCTGATGTTCCTGGGGCACGAGTCCCTCGGGTCGGATAAGGTTCCCGTGTATGCCATGCCGCAGATGGAGAGATTTCTGTCGAACAACGGTCCCTGGAGTCAGCTGGTACGGTACCGGAACATCGTTATTCAGACGCTGGAGGCTGGCACGCCTGTTCTCCTGGGCGAAGGTCTCTCTGTCACTCCCTTTCTCGTCCCGCACCGGCAGGAATTCTCGGAAGTCGTCGGCTATCGAATCGAAGGTCCGGACCGGGCCGTGCTCTTCATTCCGGATATCGACAGCTGGGAGGAGTGGGACGGTTGGGGGGTCAGGATCGAAGACCAGATCGCGAAGGTGGACGTCGCATACCTGGACGCGACCTTCTTCGCGGATGGCGAGATCCCGGGAAGGGACATGACCGGCTTTCCCCACCCCTTCCTGACGCACAGCATGGAACGCTTCGCATCGATGCCCGAAGCGGAGAGGGCGAAGATCCGGTTCATCCACCTCAACCACACGAATCCCGCCTCAGATCCCGACGCGGCGGCACGAGAGCGGATCGAGGCCGCGGGATTCCGCGTCGCCGTCGAGGGAGAGCAGGTGGCCCTGTGAGGGAATCCTCGCGCGAACGTCGGGGACCGGCGAATCGACCTTCTAGCGGTCGAAGGCGTGCGTCTGACCTGATTCCAGCTCCAGAAGGCGCTTCTTCCGCCACAGTCCCCCTCCGTACCCGGTGAGCGTGCCGTCGGCGCCGATCACTCGATGGCAAGGTATGAGAATCGCGATCCGGTTGTCGCCGTTGGCGCCCGCCACCGCCCGCACGGCCGAGGGCTGTCCGATCCGGCGTGCGACTTCTCCGTAGGAGGCCGTCGTGCCGTACGGGATGTCGAGCAGGGCGGTCCAGACCCTCTGCTGGAACTCGGTGCCCGGCGTTTCCAGTGGAAGGTCGAATTCGGTCAGGCGCCGATCGAAGTAGGCGGCGACCTGTCGTTCCGCTTCGGCCGTGATCGGATTCGATCCGGGGATCAGCGCGACGCGGAGGCGGGCGGCGAGTCCTTTCAACTGTGTCTCGAGCTTTCGCCGATCGACGAATTCGAGCAGGCAGAGAGCATCGTCGGTGGAGCCGACCAGCATGGGGCCCAATGGCGTCAGGATTCGCGTGATCCGGACGACCCGGTCAGGGTCGACGTCGGTCGGCGGCGTGCCGAGCAGTTTCCGGAACGCCTCGTTGAAGCCGCTGAGCGATTCGTATCCCTGAGCGAAGGCAGTTCGGGACACCTCTTCTCCCTCCCGGATTCGACCGATCGCGTCACCGAGACGTCGGGCCCGGTGATTCGATAGCTCTCGACCACCGCCTGAATCGCCAGCGCGTCGGCACGCTCTCCGGCGGGCCAATGGGGAGGAGATCCCGTCGGCTCGAGCGGCCGGCAACGACGGCAGGGCCTGTATCCGGCTTCCAGAGCGGACTTCGCGGACTCGAAGAACTCGACGTTTTCCGCCTTCGGCTTCCGGGCCGGGCAGGCGGGACGGCAGAAGATCCCGGTGGTTCGTACGGCCGTCCAGAAGATGCCGTCGTACGAGTCGTCCCGGGTTTCGAACGCCGCGAGCATCGTAGCCCGATCGGGAAGGTCACTGGTCGTCATGCGCTCAACATGGCCGGTCCGGCGAAGGGAGGCCACCGAAGAATCGACGTCGAATTCCGATTCGATCAAGCGGCCACGATGCGGCCTTCGTCGGACGCCTGTGTTCTCGTCGCCTCCGGCCGCTTGCCGTCTCGCGGCCGGCCGGCCTATCGTCGCGCACGAGTATCGAGCTTCGGATGCGAAGGGAAGGGGTACGACGGCGTGAACGAACAGGGAAGCGGGCCGGCGAAAGTCGCCGTGATCTGGGACTTCGACGGCACACTGGTGAATTCTCATCCCCGTAACCTGAGCGTGAATCGCGCGATCGTGGAGGAGGTGACGGATCGAAGCCACGAGTGCTTTCCGGCTCTCGTTTCGATCGCGGCCTACGAGGCCGCGGTGGCCCGGGCCAGCGACTGGCGGGAATTCTACGCTTCGAAATTCGGACTCGGGGAAGACGAGATCGAACGGGCGAGTGCGCTGTGGTCGCGACTGCAGCTGTCGGATGCCACGCCGCAGAGTCCCTTCGAAGGAATCGGAGAGGCGCTGGCGGCGCTGCAGGACCTGCCGCTCGGAATCCTGTCCCAGAACGACAGTGTGGTGATCCGACGCGCATTGGAGCATGCCGGACTGCTCTGGCGGTTCGACACCGTTCTGGGCTATGGAG
>JARRPA010000358.1:0-2206 GCA_037383305.1 Gemmatimonadota bacterium
CAGCGCCTCCAGGGTGCGGCGCCAGTCGGAGGCGTGCCGCTCCGCCCCGGCCGGGGTCATGCCGTGCGTGCCGTGCACGACGAAGGGCGCCAGGTAGGTCATGCCGCACAGCCGCGCCGTCTGCTCGATGGGCACCAGCAGCTCGCGCATCGTGAACCGGTTGTGCCCGTCACGGGCATAGGCGACCTCGCGACCGCCGGTCGTGATCGCGTTCAGGATCCGCTTTCCGTGCAGGGCCCTTCCTTCGCTCCCGTAGGCCCATCCGTGCTCCAGCACCAGGTCCTGCCACTCCTTGAGAATCGCGGGCGTGCTGTACCAGAAGAACGGGTGCTGCAGCACGATCACGTCGTGCTCCAGGAGAAGCTCCTGCTCGCGCGGCACGTCGATGTCGAGTTCGGGGTACTCCTCGTACAGGTCGTGGACCGTGACGCCCGGAAGGTCACGGATGCCTTCGACCAATATGCGATTCACCCTCGACTTCTCCTGCGCGGGGTGCGCGAACAGCACGAGCACGCGGTTCCCGGATGCGGAAGGCTCTGATGCGATCAAGGCAAGCTCGGATTGACTGAGATCGTGTGGGCCGGACGGTCGTCTTCTCTGTCCGAGCGTACTCCCGGCCGCCCGCGAAGATCCCGTCGTGCCCCGCCACTCCCGGCCGGCGGCCGCGCCCCTTTCCACCCCGCGGTGATTCCGGTTCTTTCAGGTATGCTCGAACGATACTTCTTCCGCCGGGCTCCGCTTCTGGCCGTAACCTTCCTCACGCTCGGACTCGCCCCGTTCCGCGCCGGCGGCGCCCAGGAAGCCGCGCAATCGAGGCCGGGCTCCGAACGGATCCGCCTCGACGTCGAGATCGTGGGACTGGAAGACGAGCTGCTTCAGAACGTCGAGGCCCTCGTCGGAATCGTGCGCGAGTCCGGCTCCAACGATGTGCGACCCGGTCAGATCTATCGCCTGCACGAGAAGGCGCCCGAGCAGATCGCGACGGCGCTGCAGCCGTTCGGCTTCTATTCCCCCACCATCGAGCCGTATCTCGACAGTGAGAGCTCGCCATGGCGCGCGCGGTACGTTATCGATGCGGGCCCGCCGACGATCGTGACGCAGCTGGACGTCCGGATCGACGGAGAGGCGGACGAGGACAGCGTGTTCCGGCAGACGATCGCTTCCCTGCCCGTCTCCGAGGGCGACACGCTGAACCACGCGGCCTACGAGCTGGCGAAACAGACCCTCGCCCTGCTGGCGGCGGATCGTGGATACCTCGACGCCGGGTGGGACTCCAGTCTCGTCCGCGTGGACCGGGGCACGAACTCCGCGGAAGTGGTTCTCCACATGACCTCGGGGCCCCGCTTCCACTTCGGTCCGGTCTCGATCGACGAGGACTGGGTCGACGAGGACATCCTCGAGCCGTACGTGCAGTTCGAGCAGGGCGAACCCTACAACTCGGCCGACCTGCGTGAGCTGCAATCCGGACTCGCGGGCACGACCTACTTCGCGAACGTCGAGATCGTCCCCCGGCGCGACCTGGCGGACGAGAATCTGCAGGTTCCGATCGAGATTCACGTGCTCCCCCGGAAGACGCAGCGCTGGGAGGCGGGCCTCGGCTACGGAACCGACACCGGCCCCCGGATCCGGCTGGCATCGGAGTTCCGAAGACTCAACAGCCGGGGCCACTATGCAGATCTCGACGCGCGCATCTCGACCACCGAGCAGAGCCTCACGGGACGCTACAACATTCCCGTCGGGCTCCCGAATCCCGCCCTGTGGACGATCACGGGGCGCTACGGGAACATCGAGTGGGTCACCAGCAAGACCCTCCAGGGGATCGCGGGCCTGAGCTACGGTCACCTGCGCGGATCCGTGCGCGAGATCTTCTCGCTGCGCTACCAGCACGATGATTTTTCCGTCGCCGCCGACACGGGCGTTTCGAATCTGACGCAGCCGACGGCAGCGTGGAGCTGGTCCACGGCCGACAACCGGCTCTACGCGACGCGCGGCCTCGGCGGAACCCTCGAGTTGCGGGGCGCGGTGGAAGGTGTCGCCTCGTCGGCGAGCTTCTTCCGGGCCCTGCTGACCGCGAAGACGATCCTCCCGGTCGGTCCGAAGATCCGGGGGATCGCGCGCGCCGACGTCGGCCGCCACGTTCGGCGACGGCTCGCTGTCCTCGTCGACGATGTTGGCGCCGAGGTTGATCTCCAGCTCCGGCGACGGC
>JARRPA010000359.1:0-2178 GCA_037383305.1 Gemmatimonadota bacterium
CGTCACCATGGGATACCCCATGAAGAATGCTCCCGTTTTCGGCTTCATCGAGGCGATGCTCCATCTGCAGCATAATGTGAGACGGACCGCCGACGGACGGGTCATGTTCTACCACAAGGATGTGGCTGCGATTCTGCTGCATCCCTTTCTGAAGCGCCGTGAGGGGAGGGTTCAGGATGAAAAAATGGAGGAGATGATCCGGAGTAACCTGATCTACATGGATGCCGGCTATTTCGAGGGTGATCTCGAACAGCCCCGGTATCACGGCCGAAATCCGCAGGGGCTATCCCTCACTGTCCGATTCGCGACTGGAGACGATTCTGAACGGCTCGGACGCCCGTCGCCGGACAGCGATGACGGCGTTTCCGGCCGACGTCCCGATGGTCGCCCGACACTTCGGATCGCTCTACGCGAAGCGGAAGATCGGTCCGCTCCTCTCCGCGTCGGCCATGCGCGCCCCGTGTGGCGTGCACTGGGTAGTGGAGCACTACGGACCGGACCCGGGGGCGGAGTATCTGGAGGCGCTTCCGGCCGACGACCGGAGTCGGATGCAGAGGTTCGACCCGCTGCCGTTCCACGATGCCGTGGAGCGGGTGCACGAGCCGGGTCTTCTGGTCATGATCCAGCCGGAACTGTTGCACCGTCAGGTCCCGACGAAGTTGTTCGACTACCTGTGCACCGGAAACCCGGTTCTACTGCTTTCTACCGCCGAAAGCGCCGCCTGGGAGGTCGCCAGGCCGTTCGATCGTTGTTTCCGGGCGGATCCGGAGGACTCACAAGGCATCGCTCGCATTCTGGCCGGGCTCGAGGAAAGGCGGACGGCCGGCGAGCTGTTTCAGGTGCCGACGGTGGACGACACCCGCCATCTGACCAAGCGATCGATCGGCCGTGCGTTCACTTCGAGCGTCGAGCGACTCCTTCGCTCGTCGCCGAATCCCTGACCGCCCGAGCGACCGACTTCAATCTCGAACCGGCGGCCTGCGACCGCATCGGCCAGGAGTCCCCCACCTTCACCTCGACGAGAGTCGGCCGGTCACCCTCGAACAGAGACGCGGGGATCTCGGCATCCGGGATCTCGTCGTACGCCAGGTAGCGGGCCCCGACGGACCTGGCGAACGTCTCGATGTCGAGCGCGGCCAGGTCGATTCCGAAAGATCGCCCCGAATCCCGCAGCTGCTGCCAACGGATCTGATTGAGCTTCCCGTCGTTGAACACGACGACCGAGAGCGGAAGTTTCTCGCGGACCGCCGTAGTGATCTCGAGCCCGGACATCAGGAGGCCTCCGTCTCCGACGAGCACGACGACAGGCCTGTCGGGAGCCGCCATGCCGGCACCGATTCCGGCAGGAATCCCGAAGCCCATAGACTGAAAGTCGCTGGGCAGGATCAATCCACGGGGAGCCAGGATGTCGAACCACCGCCGCGCGACGACCTGGTGGAGGCCCGAGTCCGTAACCAGAATCGTCTCACTCGGCACCGCCTCCCGAAGCCATCTGAAGAAACCCGAGGCGCGTCCGTTTTCCGACCCGGCCACGGTCGGATCCACAGCCGACGGGTCGGGCTTCCGAATCCTGTTTCGGTACGACGCCAGCTCCTCTTCGGTCCATCCCCCGGATCCTCTTTCTTTGCCCTTTCCGGATGCGAGGACTTCGAGGGCCGCCGCGGCATCCGCCCGAATCGCCAGCGAAGCGGGGAAGTTCGCCGAGAGCACCTCGGGAGACGTGTCGATCCGAACCAGAGTCGCCTCGGGCAGGCGAAGCCGGAAGCCGGCCGAGCCGTTGTGCCCGAGCTTGCAACCCACGGCGAGAACGAGGTCGGCGCGTTCGAAAAGCTCGTTCACGGCGTCGAGCCCGCCGCGCAGCACGTCGAACCCCATGGCGGCTGGGTGGTCTTCCGGCAGGAGGCCGCGTGCGGAAGGCGTGGTCACGACGGGAACGGGTGCGGTCTCCACGATCCGCCTGAGTGACCGCACACCCGGAAGAGCACCCTGACCTGCCAGAAGCACGGGCCGATCGGCCTCGTTCCAGCGCGACCGCAACGACTCGAAAGAGGCGATCGCTTCATTCGCTCCCGTTTCCGGCGTCGGCCGCCCCGAGGAGGACTCGGCGCCCGCTTCGCGTTCGCCACCGGCTTCGAACTCGACCAGAACCGGGCCCGGCTCTCCCTGCATCGCTCGATC
>JARRPA010000360.1:0-2178 GCA_037383305.1 Gemmatimonadota bacterium
GAGTTGCGTCGCGACCAGTTGACGAGATAGTCGACTCGCGTGGTCAGCCACGAGCGGGGCGGTCCGGTATCGGCTCCGGTCTCCAGCCCCTGGATCGTCGGAAGGTCCTTGCGGGTCATCATCCCTCTCCTGCTCCCTCTCGCATCACTCCCATTCCAGCGCGCCCTTCTTCCATGCGTACGCGAGCCCGGCCCCGAGCACGAGCACGAACACGAGCATCTCGATCAGTCCGAACAGGCCGAGCTCGCGGAAGATCGCGGCCCACGGCAGAAAGAAGATGGTCTCGATGTCGAACACGATGAACAGGATCGCGACGATGTAGAACTTGACGGAAAACCGGTCACGCGTGTCGCCGAGCGGATCGATCCCCGACTCGTAGGCCGACGCCTTGATCGCCGTCGGCCGGCGAACGCTGGCGAGGTGTGACAGCGCCAGGAAGAGGCCGGCGTTCAGGAGGCCGACCACGAGAAGGATCGCGATGCCGATGTATGCCTGCCGCATGACCTGTCCCGGCACGGTGTGAAAGGTCTTACTCGCCGCGCTCCATTCGAGCGCGACCTCTGGCAGCTTCAACGAAACGTGCGATTTCAGGCGCAGTACGCCACTTTCGGGCGACGCGCCGGACTCCACGTAGCGGACAAGAGACTATGACCGGTTCCCGAGCACAAGAGCGCCTTGCCGACGAATCCGACGCGGCCGTGGAGCGGCGCGTGGCCGATCTTTCGGTGCTCGTCGCGGGCCGTGGCCGAGACCTCCTGCTCCTGCACGGTCTGAGCGCCAACAGGACGGAGTGGCATTCCCTCGTGCCCCGGCTCGCCGACGATTTTCGCCTCGTGGCACCGGACCTCGCGGGGCGCGGGTCGTCGCCCGCCGGACCCCGGGACCGGTTCCGGCTGGCCGACGAGGTCGACCGACTGGCGGCGCTCGTCGACGAGCTGGGTCTGCGGCGCCCGATCGTGGTCGGGCACTCCCACGGCGGCGCCCTGGCCGTCGCGCTGGCCTCCATTCGCGAGTGCTCCGCCCTCCTGCTGCTCAATCCCATCAGTCCCTGGACCCGCCGGCCACCGGCACTGACCCTTCTCTCGCTGTCGATCGTCCGCCGCGTGCTCGGGCCGGTCGTTCGGCACTACCGCCGACCCCTGACCCGGTATATCCTCACCCGGCGCGTGTACGCCGATCCGCGCGCCGCGACGGAAGAGACGATCCGGAGATACGCCGGCGGCGTCGACACCAGCGAGAAGATCGACGCGCTGCTGCGCGTCGTCGCCGACTGGCGACCTTCGGAGCTCGGTGCTTACGACCTTCCGTCCGGAACGCCGGTGCGGCTCGTGACGGGACGGCACGACCGCCGAGCGACGCCGGAGGATGTCGCCCGCTGGGCGAGCCGGCTCGGAGGTCCGTTGGAAGTGCTGGAAGATTGTGCCCACGGAGTGCCCGAGGAAGCTCCGGACCGCGTCGTTCAGATGATCCTCGAACTCGATGGCACACGGCATCCCGGGAGGACAGACTCACTATGAGCATCAAGAGCGACCGCTGGATCCGTCGGATGGCGACCGAGCACGGGATGATCGAGCCGTTCACAGAACGGCAGGTCCGCGAAGGCGTGATCTCCTACGGGCTGTCCAGCTATGGATACGATATGCGAGTATCCGACGAGTTTCGGATTTTTCACAATGCGCTGTCGCCGGTGGTGGATCCGAAGGCTTTCGACGAGCGGTCCTTCGTGGAGTTCCTGGGCGACGTCTGCATCGTCCCGCCGAACTCCTTCGCCCTCGCACGCTCGGTGGAGTATTTCAAGATTCCCCGCGACGTACTCACCATCTGCGTGGGCAAGTCCACCTACGCGCGGTGCGGCATCATCACGAACGTCACGCCGTTCGAGCCCGAGTGGGAAGGACACGTCACCCTGGAGATCAGCAACACGACCCCGCTCCCTGCCCGGATCTACGCGAAGGAGGGAATCGCGCAGGTCCTCTTCTTCGAGTCCGACGAGCCGTGTGAGGTCAGCTACGCGGACAAGAAGGGGAAATACCAGGGACAGACGGGCGTGACGCCGCCACGCCTCTGACCGGATCGGATCGATTCTCAGGGAGTCGTTCGTCGGCGCCCGCCGATGACCGCGGTGGCGAGCCACCCGGCGAGAAAGCAGATCCCTCCGATCGGGGTGACGGCTCCCAG
>JARRPA010000361.1:0-3005 GCA_037383305.1 Gemmatimonadota bacterium
GGCGGGAGAATCGTAGGGATCACGGCCGAAGACCTCTTCATTCCCGTTCTCACCTTCGTCTTCGGTCAGGCCCAGCTCGGAGGCCCGGCGGCCGTCGTGTCCGGAAGGCGCCTGCACACGGACTTCTACGGCCTTCCCTCCGACGACCGACTCCTCGTGGACCGGGCGGTGAAAGAAGTCGTCCATGAACTCGGCCACGGATTCGGGCTCGTGCCCTGTCCGGACAGAAACTGCGTCATGTCGTCCTCCACCTACGTCGAGGACGTGGACCTCAAGGGGGAAGAGTATTGCGCGGCGTGCCACGCCTTGCTCGCGAATTCGGTGTCGGAGCGCCCTCTCGCCTGAGCGTGCACGTATCCCTATCCTGACCGCTTCGTCGTAGCCGGGACAGTCCGCTGCGGCCTGCGGTCACCCGGATGCACACCGCCCCGGCTTCGGGAGGAAGTCGATGCCGCGATTCTGGCTGATGAAATCTGAACCCGGCTCCTACTCGATCGATGACCTCGAACGGGACGGAAGCACGTGCTGGGAAGGCGTGCGAAACTACCAGGCGCGCAATCTGATGCGCGAGATGTCGCAAGGCGACATGGTCCTGTTCTACCACTCCAGTGCCGATCCTCCGGGCGTCGCCGGCATCGCCCGAGTCGAGAGGACCGCCTATCCGGATCATTTCTCCTGGGATCCCGAGAGCCGCTACTTCGACCCGAAGTCGAGCGCCGAGGAGCCCCGCTGGTGGATGGTCGATATCTCCTTTGTCGAGAAGCTTCCGAGGCTGGTGCCGCTGTCGGAATTGAAGGCCGACCCGTCACTCGACGATATGGTCGTGACCGGGAGGAGCCGGGAGGAGCCGGCTGTCGGTCCAGCCGGTGGAGCCGGCGGAGTTCCGTACGGTGGTGGACCTGGCCCGGGAGGAAGAGGGGTGAGCGAGAACACCTGGCGACTGGAGGACATCTACGCTGATGTCGCCGAATGGGAGCGGGAGATGGCCGCGCTTTCGGCGGCGCCCGAGAAACTCGCTCGCTACCGCGGTCGGCTGGCGGGGGGTGCCGAAATACTGGTCGAGTGCCTCACGGCCTATCACGAAGCGGTGAAGCGCCTGTACCGGGTCTCTTCCTACGCATCGATGCGGTATCACGAGGACACGCGGGTCGGGCACACGGCCGAGATGGAACAACGGGCGCGCATGGTCGGAACCGCGATCTCCGAGGCCGCCAGCTTCATCGACCCGGAGATTCTCGCGATCGGCGAGGAGACCGTGCGAGCCTGGATCGCGAGTACGCCGGGTCTCTCGGCGCATGCGCATGGCCTGGATGATCTGCTGCGCAGGGCCGAGCACACTCTGAGCCCGTCCGAGGAGGAGATCGTCGCGACCGCCGGTCTGATCACCGATACCCCCTACTCCGTCTACGGAATGCTGGCGAACGCGGATCTTCCGTGGCCGACGCTTCGGCTGTCCGATGGTTCGGACGTCCGGCTGGACCAGTCGGAGTATGCCCGGCTCCGGACCACCTCCAACCGCGACGACCGCGAAGCGGTGTTCCGGAGCTTCTGGGGCACGTGGAGCGACTACACGAGGACTTTCGGGGCGACGCTCTACGCCCAGGTGAAGAAGGACCTGTTCAAGGCACGCGTGCGGAAGTATCCGAATACCCTGTGCGCGGCCCTCGATGGCGATCGGATCCCGGAAGCCGTGTATCGGGCGCTGGTCCGGGAGTCGAACGAGGGTCTCCCCGTCCTGCATCGTTACTTCCGGCTGCGCGCACGAATGCTGGGGATCGAGCGGCTGGAGTATTTCGATATCTATCCACCGCTGGTCACCAGCGATCGCAGATTCGAGATCGAGGAAGCGAAATCGATCCTGCTCGAGACGGTGGAGATCCTCGGCCCGGGAGCGACCTCCGTCATCGAAACAGGCTTCGCGGACCGCTGGATGGACGTGTATCCGCGTCCGGGCAAGCGCCCCGGCGCCTACATGAGTGGGCACGTGTACGACGTACACCCCTTTGTTCTGTTGAATTTCACGGACGACTTCCGCTCGGTGTCGACCCTCGCGCACGAATGGGGGCACGCGCTTCACTCGAGCCTGGCCAACGAGAGCCAGCCATTCGCGACCGCGGGGTACTCCATCTTCACCGCGGAGGTCGCCTCCACTTTCGTCGAAGCGCTGCTGCTGAACCGGATGCTCGCCCGCAGCGAAACCAGGGAAGAGCGGATCTACTTTCTCGGTCAGGCGCTGGAAGGTCTGCGTGGCACGTTCTTCCGCCAGACGATGTTCGCCGAATTCGAGCTCGCGATCCACGAATCGGTGGAGCGAGGCGAGGCGCTGTCGGGGGACCGCCTGACCGCGATGTACGCCGATCTGGTCCGGCGCTACCACGGACAGGAGCAGGGCGTGGTGAACGTAGACGATGCGTTCACCGTGGAATGGGCCTACATTCCGCACTTCTACTACAATTTCTACGTCTACCAGTACGCCACGTCGGTGGCGGCGTCGGCGCTGCTGGCTGAACAGGTTCTGGCCGGGGACGAAGGCGCGACCCGACGGTTTCTCGAGCTCCTGCGGGCCGGCGGATCCGATTATGCGTACGATCTGATGGTCCGGGCGGGGGTGGACCTGGCGAAACCGGAGCCCTACCGGGCGCGTCTCCGGCGTATGGAAGCGATCATGGACGAGATCGAGCTGCTGCTGAAGGGCTGATCAGGGAGTCGCCTCCGGGATCGGAATCCGTGCAGGGATCTCGTGCAGCGATGCCTGCTCGGACCAGAACGCCCATCCCACACCGACCAGCGTTCCGTCTCTGAGCACCACGGGCGTGAGCTCGTCGTCGGTCACCCGCCCGTCGTCCGCGGAGACGCGAGTGTAGTAGAAGAGCACCTCCCAATCGAATCCGCCTGCCTCGTAGACCTCGCTTCGGTGCGGGTTCTGAAGGACCGGGCGGGTCCCGCCGATCGGAATCTGAGCCCGGTTGACACCGAGCGTATCCTCAGAAATGCTGACCGGGCCG
>JARRPA010000362.1:0-2143 GCA_037383305.1 Gemmatimonadota bacterium
GCTCTCTGCTCGAGGCCTTGCGAATCGCGGAGAGCCGGTCAGAGTCAGCGGACGGGGCGAACAAAGAAGAGGCCCGAGACTCTTTCGAAGAACCCGGTTCTACAGGAGGATCCTGAGCGAAGCTGCCGGGAAGTCGCGGCCGGAACGGGGATCACTATCCATGTTCCTGCTCGTGTTCCTCGTGGCCTCGGTGGGCACTGTCGGTATGGGTATCACGGCGACACCCGGAATCTCGTTCGTGGGTGTCAAGGCGACCCTGGGCCTCGGCGCCGAAGCTCCCGAGTCGACCCTGATGGCGAGCGGTGAGCTGCGCACGGTGCATACCCGGGTCAGGATCCGGGCCCGCCGGAGCACGGACAGCGAGATCGTGGGCATGCTCGAAAAAGGAGATGCGGTTCTGGCCGACCAGCTGGAGGGCGACTGGTACGCCGTCTTCGCCCCCGACGCTGCAAGCCATCAGTCGGAGGATGCGCTGGGCTACGTGTACGCTCCCTTGCTCAAGCCGCTTCCGGATCCGGAAGCGGCCGCGGGCGGTGCACGAAACCCGTCCTGATCACGGCGCGCCCCGGTCCCGCCGCGACTTCCCGGCAGCTTCGCTCAGGATCCTCCGGTAGAACCGGGTTCTTCGAAAGAGTCTCCGGCCTCGTCTTTGCTCGCCCCGTCCGCTGACGCTGACCGGCGCTCCGCGATTCGCAAGGCCTCGAGCAGAGAGCGGGTCGCTTCCGCAACCGTATCGCTCGTGACCCGAACTCCCTTCGTAACCCCCCTTCCAATGTCGCTGATCGCGTCCGTGCCTACCTCGACGAAGCCCGTGCCGATCTCCTTCGCGGCGCTGCCGGTCCGCTTCACCGCCGTACCTGTTCCGCCGACGACCGACTTCGTTCGATGCACGGTGGCGTCCTTCAGCGCCACGGCGAGGGTTCGCGTGCCCTCGACCACGATCCCCCCCAGCATGCCGGCAGCCTCGACGGCTGCCGCATGGCGCAGCGTTCGCTTCTTCGGCCGGACCATCGCACAACAGTAGCGCCGCGTGATCACGCCGACGCGCAACGTGAGAAAGCCGTTCGCGGTTCCGGTCAGCACCGAATTGACGAGAATCCCCGTCGCGACCTGGAAGCCGGGAATCGCGGACACTCCCGCACCGAGCACGCTGGAGACGATCGGTTCGATCTGCGTGGCCACGTCCACGTCGTCCAGCTCGGCGGCCACGAAGGCGGTGCCCGCCACGTTCATGTAGAGCTTTCCCATGTCGCGGATCGTCGGCCGCTGCCAGTAGACGTGCGACACCCGCCACACGAGGCGCATCAGAGCGCCGAGCACCAGGAACGCATCGAGGCGGCCGCTCTGCGAAATCGCGGTGGCGAGGAAAACGCCTCCCGCCGCGTTCTGGATCTCCCGGTCCGCCTCCACCGTCAGCGAATCGAGCGCCGTCTCGATCTCCTCGCGACTGGAGAGAGGCATCCCGGCCAGTCGCGGATGGTCCGCCAGTCGTCGCCGCAGCCCGTCCAGGTGAGCTTCGAACTCCGGCCCCTCGGCAACTTCCGGGGGCGAGAGGGGCTCGGGAAGCCGCAGGAGCAGGAGGACCGGTGCGATCAGGAATGCCGCGTACAGCCCGATCAGCGTCCAGAGCGCGATGCGTCCCGCCTGCGGGTTCCAACCGGTCGATACGAGCTCCACGAATCCCGCGGTCTGGTTGACCATGAAGAGGAGAAAGGCGAGGACGAGAAAGGTGAGTATCGCCCAGCCGAAGCGAGCGAATGTCCGGTCGATCGCGGCTGCCATGCCCAGCCCCCTCCTGGTCTCAACGGTCGAAGATCGTTCGTCGGGCCGCGGAATCAGGTGCGCGAACGGATCGATTCCCCCGTCCGCCGTGGGGGCTTCAACAACGGGCTTCGCGTGGGCCCGTCCGGCGAGCTGATTCTCGGCCAGTTCCAGGCGCTCAACACCTTCCAGAATGGGGATTGGACGTCTCTGCCGACCGTCGAGGCATCGCACGAGGGGATCAGGGCGCTCGATGTCGATTCCGAAGGCCGGGTCTGGATCGCGACCGGGACGGGGCTGGCGAAACGCACGTCGCATGGCCTCGAGTCGATTGTACGGGTTCCGCCGGCCGACTCGACGTCGAGGCGCGCGCAGGCGCGGT
>JARRPA010000363.1:0-2128 GCA_037383305.1 Gemmatimonadota bacterium
GCTGCCGGCGTCGCGGTCGCAGTGGCATTGTCTGTTGTTCTGGCCGGATCGCTGAGTTCGTCACTGTTACGATTGAGCGCTGCCGTAGCCGGGTTCTCCACTGACGCCCCTCCGCAACAATTGCCAGTCTCAGGTTCTCGAGAGATGAGAACCCTCATCGCTCAATATAACGACAAGGCGCAGCGGCTTTTCGTCGTGGACCTCGAGAGCGGTCGGCTCACCGAGGCAGACAGGAGCGAGCGGAACGATATCACGGATCTTGCCTGGGCCCCCGACTCGAGGTGGCTCGCCTATCGCAAGACCGCGGGCACGAGGCTGGCGCAGATCTGGGTCTGGTCCCTCGAGAGCGAGAAGGCGAATCCGCTGACCGATCCGATGGTCGCCAGCTTCTCGCCCGCCTTCGATCCGGAGGGACGGTACCTCTATTTCCTGTCGAACCGCGACATGAACCTGACGTTCAGCGGCTGGGACGAGACCTTTGTCTACACCGGTCCGACCCGGCTCTACGCGGGCACCCTGAGCGCCGACCAGTTACGCCCGTTCCAGCCGAGGACCGACGAGGAAGCGGCGGAAGACGCGGGCGAGGGAAACCGTGAGGAAGAGGAGAAAGCCGATTCCTCGGTACCGGATGTCGAGATCGACTTCGACGATTTCGAGACGCGCGTGGTGGCGATTCCGGGGACCTCCGGCCGGTAAGGAAATCTGACCGGAACCGCGAAGGGCCCCGTATTCACCTTCGCCCCGACCGGTGTCGACGGGGCTCCCTCTCTCAAGCGATACCTGCTGGAGGATCGGAAGGAGGAGACGATCCTCGAGGGCGTGGGCTCCATTCGAATCTCGGCCGATGGTGAGAAGGTGCTGTATTCGGCGAACGGAGCCTGGGCGATCTCGGAGCTCGCGAAGGGACAGGAGGCTGGAAAGAAGCCGCTGGATCTGACAGGTATGCAGGTGACGATCGATCCGAGGCTCGAGTGGGCGCAGATGTACCAGGACGCGTGGCGGATCACGCGGGACTGGTTCTACGACGCCGGCATGCACGGAGTGGATTGGGAGGCGATGCGGGAGCGATATGGAGCTCTCGTTCCGCACGTGGCCCACAGATGGGACCTGGACTACATCCTCGGCGAGCTGGGCGGCGAACTGAACGCCGGTCACGTTTACGTGCAGTCGGGGCAGATGCCCGGGCCGGAGCGAGTGGAGCACGGTCTGCTGGGTGCCGAGCTGGAGGCCGATGCGTCGGGACGGTTCCGGTTCGCGAAGATCTACCGGGGCGAAAACTGGCACCCCGGGTTCCGCTCGCCGCTGACGGAGCCCGGCGCGCAGGTCGAAGAGGACGAGTTCCTGCTGCGGATCGACGGCCACGAGATTCGGACGGACGACAATCCGTACCGTCACCTGCGGGGAAAGGCCGACCACACCGTGAGCCTGACCGTGGGACCCCGGGCCGACGGCCGGAATTCTCGAGAGATTCTCGTTCAGCCGATCGCCAGAGAAACCAACCTGCGCTATCTGGACTGGGTGGAAGATCGCCGCCGCCGGGTCACCGAAGCCTCGAACGGCCGGATCGGCTACATGCACCTTCCGAATACCGCGGTCGAGGGGAACCGCGAACTGTTCCGCAACTTCTATCCGCAAAGCGATTCCGACGCCCTGATCATCGACGAGCGCTACAACGGCGGCGGGTTCATCCCCGTCGTCGCGATCGAGCTCCTGTCGCGCCCGGTGCTGAGCTACTGGGCGAGACGGGGGATCGAACCGTCCCGTTCACCCACCTTCGCGCACACGGGGCCGAAGGCGATGCTGATCAACGGACTGGCGGCTTCGGGCGGCGATGCGCTGCCCTACTACTTCCGGAAGCAGGGTCTGGGCACCCTGATCGGGACACGCACCTGGGGCGGACTGATCGGCCTTTCCGGTACGCCGAGCCTCGCGGATGGCGGGGCGATGCTCACGCCGACCTTCCGCTTCTTCGTGGACGGCCGATGGGAGGTCGAAAACGAGGGAGTGGCGCCGGACATCGAAGTCGAAGACCGCCCCGACCTCGTGGCGCAGGGAAGGGACCCGAGCCTCGAACGGGCGATCGCGGTGCTTCTCGAGGAACTCGACCGGAATCCGCCGGTACCGGTGC